>JAPOIF010000032.1:0-4207 GCA_029979085.1 Methanobacteriota archaeon
AGGCGTGTTCATCGACGATAGCTTGCAATTCTTCAGGTGTCCAATCCATGTTTATTCCTCTTTTTGACGGTTAATTCGTCGAATGTGAACGCCTTGACCACCTGCATGTGGGTCAAAGGCCGTATCGCCGGTTACGGCGGCTTGCTCAGGTGTCATGCACTTGAGGTCAATAGCATGCACTGGATGTGGGATGAATTGCTTCATGTGATTCAAGACCTGCTTCTGTCGTTGAAGTGGTCGCATGCCCTCAAAGGATGGGCTCGTAATTCGGACGTGAAAATGGTCACCACTTCGATGGAGATCGATGACTTCGACATCAGCATCAGGTACTGCTTTGAGCACTTCTGCTTCGAGCCATTCCGTACTGACCATGGACATACCAAGGCGTCCCCTTCTTTGAACATGTGCCTTCCCAAGTATTGGTCGAATTGTCCAATAACGTGCCTGTTCCAAGGATGGAATATTTCCTCACGCCTCTAGTTTCTCAAGAATCGCATTCACGGCGTCGGCTTTCTTGACTTTCAACCATGGTTCAATTTGTCGGGTTTCAATATCTTCTTTGAGACGCCTTACACCACCGCCGCTAATGTTGAGAAGAACGCAATCGTCAGGGTCGACCAAGCCTTCTTCGACAGCATGGGCAAGACTTGCAGCAGCAACCGCCCCAGGCGTCATGATATCGATGTCTTCAATCGATTCGATGATTTCACGCATTTCAATCGCATCATCGCGTTCGACAATATGCGTTTGACCGTTCGATTCATCCAGGATGTCGTGAACTGCCCCCACTTGACCATAAGCCGGACCTTTGTTGAGAAGATAATCAGAATACACGGCAACGTCCTCATCGGGGAAGTCATCAGCAACGAGGTGATCTCTTCCCTCTTGCCATGCACTGTGGATGGGGTGATGCTCTACATTTTGTGAGAGGTGTTGCATAGGCACGGGTCCGTCAAAGATGCCTTCATCAACAAGTCGCTGAGCCATTTCGTGAATACCTATGGGTCCAGGGCCGCCACCGATGCCTTGGAAATAGTGGTCAGGAAGTTGGCCAATTGTAAATGCAGCATCGACAATAATACTCCCAATGCCATCTCTTCGAGCAACGTTGTGAACACTCCCTTCCATCTGCCACCCATCGAGTTCTGCTCCAATCTGTTTTGCAACCGTCTTTGCATCATAGTAGTCACCATCCTCAACGACCACCAAGTGGACACTTTCTGCATCGTTTTCTGGTCGAGCCCACAAGCGGTCTTCATGTTCCTTTCCTACGACGACGATCAATGGGGTACCATCCATTCCACAAAAGTGGGAAAAGGCTCGAGCCGTATTTCCGGCACTTGCACAGATCAACCCCTTTACTCCGTGGTCGTGGATTCGCTGAAGGGTTGGTACGGCTTCCATATCCTTGAAACTACCAGTTGGACACATACCACCTTTTTCAGGCCAATATCCATTAAATGAAATCCAGAGGTCGTTCAACCCCATGGCTTGGCCGAGTTCCTCGGCTTGGTAGGTTACAGTACCTGCAATGTATTCGTTTGGTTCTGAAACTGGGAGCCATGAAACGTACCTCCATACTCCAGTCTCTTCTTCTTTCAGCTCAAACGGTTGAAGATACTCCGCACGTAACAGAGCATTGTCTGAATAATGAAGCGTGTAGTTGTCGTCGATGAGTTTGTTCGTTTTTAGACACCTAAGTTGATACTTCATTTTTTCACCATGCCATACCGGCTGCACCTTTCCCTCAAGGGTCTGATGTATAACGTTTGGTCAATAGAATGGGGTTCTGAGGACGTCGTTCATGCTCCCATCAGCTGTCGACCAGAAATGTTGACCCATTGCTTCATGCATCCTCACAGATTCGAGCAATCAATGAGGAACCAACATCGGCGACCATCCTTTGGTCGCGATAGCACCTGGTTGGCTTCTGCTGACGTTGTCGCAGTCTTGCTAGCATTCGTTGGTCAATTGATTCTTGCACGTGCATTGCTTTCCGAATCGTATGGTTTGTTCGTCATCGCTATTGATCTGTTTGCGACATTGTTTCTCCTTCTCGATTTAGGATTGCCAACGTTACTCGCTCGAGATGGTCCGCGTCAGCCATCGGCTATTTGGTCAGGAATGATGCGTATCTATCGTTTGCAAGGGATAGCGGTTCTCATCTTCGTTCCAATCACTGTCTCCATTACCCTGATGCAAAGCGTTCATGATTCGCTCATGCTCATTGGGGCAGGCGTTGCCTTGGTTCACATCGCTTCTTATGCGCCACGAACAGCGTTACGCGCTGCCGGAGATGCTCGATTTGAATCACTGACAAAGGTGATTGAGCGTGTTGCAACAACCATAGGGTATGCTGTTCTTTTCGTGAATGATTCAACAGATGTTGTAGCGTATGCAACCGTCTTCCTCATTGGAGCAATTCTTGGCTTATTGATCGCTCTCGCAGGAGCATATCGCATCTGTGGAAAAAGCACTGAACGAACCGATTCAACGGAATTGGGAGTTGATTGGATCAGCAAGAAGGGCATCCTTCTTGCAGCTCTCCCCTTTGCTATCACGCTCGGGGTTTTGCCATACGTCATCCGAATTGAAAAGTTCATCCTCGCCAGTGAACTAGGCTACGATGAGGTTGCTTTGTTCCATGTTGCTCAACTTGCTTGGTTAGCAGGATTGCTTGTTCCACAGGCGATGCGTGCTGCATTGCTTCCTGTGCTCGGAGCTTCCAGAAACGATTCTTCGCTCTTCAATCAACATCTTGATCGTGTCGAGTCGATTTGTTTTGCACTTGTTCCCATCGGCATGCTAGCGGGTGCTGTCATCGTTTGGATACTTCTTCCCTTTGGATTTCCGGGCGAATATTTTGATGGAACATTGGGAGCATCAGCCACAGATGTGTTCATGATTCTGTTAGCAGGATGGGCATGCACCGTCCTCTCAGTGCCCTCCTACACGGCGCTCCAAGCAGGTGAGAAACCTTGGTTGTTCACGTTGCTCATTCTTGTCGTGGTTCTTTCTTCAACCGTGTTTGGCTTGATTTTGATTACCTGGGGAGCAAAATCGAATGTAGGATTGGCGATTGAAATGGCAGCCTATGCGTCGGTTGCTTCCTCAATCGTGATGCTCGTTGTTGGCATTGCACTCAGCCGTCGTATGTCTCAATTCATGCAACGTGGATTCCAATGGGTTGCAACGCTTGGATTGGTATTTGTTTCATGCTGGGCGTTGTCTCAACAATCCTTCTTGGCATTTGTAGGGGTAGGATTGTTCATTCTTCTTCCTCAAGGCCTTCGAGCAATGCAGACCATTGTTGACCAACCGTTCGAGGAGATGTACGTTGAGGCAGAATAACTGGGGAGGCTCCCCAATCGGTTTGCAAAGCAGCTTCGCAAGCATCTGCTAAGGCTTCGGGTGTTGCTTCGTCAATAACACATTCTTCTGGTAGATACGTTGCTACATCTCCAACGTTTGTAGAAACAACCGGAGTCCCACAAAGAATGGATTCACGTGCAACCAGCGGCCCTGATTCTCGATGAGAAGTGATGAGGGTGATATCGGCGACGATCATTCGATCCCAAACAATGCTACGTGGCTGTTGCTTCAGCGTCGTCATACCAACGATCCATCCTCGCTGTTCAAGGATTTCACCGGTTTGTAAAGCAAGATAGTGGTTCTTTTCGGGGCGTCTTGAGTCTGCTGGAAACAAGATATCAATCGCTTCTCTGCGCCATCGACCTTTCCATTTTTTCATCGGCCTTGCCCATTCTTCATCCATTTCACTGTGGCAGGCAATCGTGTACGCTTTTTTGGTTTGAACGCCAAGGTCTTGTGTCGTCGTTCGTAACCGCTCGCTGACGAACACCATCGAGTCGGCTGATTCCATAAGTGACTTGATGCGTTTTCCCGTCGTCGAATGTGTCAGTCCAACATCGACATCATGACCATGAACAACACCTGTCCAAGGTACCTTCCATCGTTTGGAAAGTGATTGTGCAAGTTCACCAACAGGCCAAAGTGTGTGCGCAATGATATGTTCGGGGCGCCATCCTGCGAGCCATTTCTCGATGGAACGTCGTCGGTTTCGAATACTTCGAGAGGTGAGCCAAGGATACGGATGGTCGGTGTAGGCAACGTATCGAGGTGCGAAGATTTGGAAGTCATTGTGGTCGAAGTGTTTTGATGCTTTAGCGACACCTGTTAGCGTTGA
>JAPOIF010000032.1:4307-8647 GCA_029979085.1 Methanobacteriota archaeon
ACGTATCGAGGTGCGAAGATTTGGAAGTCATTGTGGTCGAAGTGTTTTGATGCTTTAGCGACACCTGTTAGCGTTGATCGGCTCTGTTCCATGTACTTCAGAAGCCTCGGAAGCGGATTGACGATGCGAACATCATGACCCATCTCTCGTAACAGTTGAGCATGATCAGCGACAAAGGTTCCTCTCGCTGCATTGGTTGGGAGCGGGTGAAGCAGCGTCACCAGGAGAATCTTCATCAAATCACTCAGTCATTGAGGGCTTGATGAAGCGTTGTTAAGTTGTCAGCAACGGAAGCATTCGCGTTAAACAATCCCGAACCAACAACAGCGTTGGTGACGCCCCATTCTCGCAACATAGCAATGTTATGGGCTTTGACGCCTCCATCGATTTGCAATTGTACGTTTCGTCCGCCAGCTGCAACTTGTTCGTCAATGGCTTTTCTCAAGGTGCGGATTTTTGATTCAACGGTTGGAATAAACGATTGACCACCAAAACCAGGATTGACACTCATGATAAGGACAAGATCCACATCTGGGAGGACTTCAAGTGCTGCTTCAACAGGTGTGCCTGGGTTGAGAACAACGCCTGCGGTAGCACCCGCATCACGTATGGCATGAAGGAGGCGATGAAGATGTTTGACCGCTTCCACGTGAACCGTCAAATGATTGCAACCCGCATCGATGTAATCTTGATACATCGTCTCCGCATTTTCAACCATGAGATGCGCATCAAAAATTGGACCCTCTCCGAGATGCTTTCGAAGTTGCTTGATGACAGGTGGACCAAAGGTGAGGTTGGGGACAAAATTCCCATCCATGACATCGAGGTGAAGCCAATCAAGACCTGCTGCAACGGCTTCATCGCATGCTGAACCAAGGGCTGCTAGGTTGGCGGTTAAGACGCTAGGTGCGATGATCATCAAATCCCTCTGAACGTAGCGAGGCGCTTGAGACACATGAGGCTTTTCTTATCGCTTCTGAACGGAAATGACGTCGTCCCATTGCCGTGCAGAGCCTCTTCGGAAGATGTTGTTGTGGAAGGCTCGATGCAAGTGATGCACACATCGAGCCAATCGTCCTCGATGATTGTAGCATCCTTGGCGAGTGTGAATCGGTGTGAAAATTTCACCAATGGGTAAAGCAGGTCCATCGAATGGAGGGCGGTCAATCTCGACACGTTCGCTCTCCCCATCCCAAACCAAGTCATCGACCGATGGAGCCATGAGCGTCGCATCATGCAAGACATGTACCTGACCTTCGGCAAGTTTTCCAGGTTTCCATTTGCCGCGTGACCGATCATCGAGATGCTCGACAAGTTGGCGGATTTGCGGCAAGGTTGCAAACCCAAGATGTGTTGCTTCCCACCATCCGTGCGTTCGTGCAACAGTGACGTGATGGACGCCCGGAATCATCATTCTTGAGTCGAGCGTGTCCGTCCACGTGCGGCAAACATCATCGATTCGTACATTGATCATGGGCATCGTACCTGCACCGATGTCAGCAAGACGAGATGGATTGGCCAATTCGCCGAGAAGAAGAATCAATTGACGATCGTTCATGGAAGGTGCGCCTTCTTGCTGAAGGATTGCTTCGACAGTCATGCCAGAATGGGTCTTCCATCCAGCAACGGCTGACTTTAGTTCATCAATCGACATCAACTCTGATGTCAATGGCTCAGATTGAATCCAATGAAGTTCCTTTTGTGAAAATACAACGGGTTGAGGTGGCATGGGAAGCGGCGAATTTGACGGCTCATAAGGCCATAATCGCGGCGTATTTGCAAGGTCCATGCATCACACAAAAGAACCAATTAAATCAATTCTCGCATATATGCAAAATGCATGAAAAGTCGCCTCCGCTGATTTATTTTTATTGAAAACAAAGCATTTTTTTCCTTCATAGTTAAATTTCATTTATATATAATAACAATAATTACCGGTTACCCGGAAGGGGAGGGATAAAAAAATATGCAAATAAATGTAAAAGAAAATATGAACGAAATTGGAGGGTCATTCTTACTCTCCTGGGCTGTTATGGGCGGCGCGCTATCATCAGGTGCATTGCTCACAGGGTTTACCCCAGGAATCGGAATGGGTCTTGTCCTTGCGGTTGCTTGGATGGCCTTTGCAGGTGCACACATCTTACCTATGGTAACGTGGAGTCACATGCTAACAGGCGATTTGGCTGATGTTGAAGGAAATTGGATGCGTAATGGAATGCGTCTCGTTTCTCAAATCATCGGTGCCTGTCTTGCCATTGTATTGATGACAGAAGCAGGTGATATTGATACTGGTTGGGCTGCTACAGATATGTGGATACCTGACATCGCAGATAACCTCTGGGTTGTACTCGGTATGCTCGCTGCTGGTGCTGTTTGGTGGCAAATCCACACACGATGTGAAAACGAATGGGTCAGTGCTTTCGGACTCATGGCTCTTGCTGGTGCAATAACCATGACTGGTGCCAATGAAATGGGAGCATCCATTACAAGCATGGGCGATGGAATCGTTGACACTCTCGTCAATTGGATTTGTGACGCTGCATTCGTTGGAATCGGTGCACTCATTGGTGTAAAGATCGACGATTTACTTCCAGAAGCAGCTGCTGAAGAAGAAGCAGCTGCTGAATGAAGATTGTAGATACGATATCACACGTTCATCGTTGTAATTGCATAAACTGTGTTTGTGCAAATCCGCCCTCTCAAGCGTTCAGGCGCTTGAGGGGGCCTTTTCATTTCAATTTCATTTGATAACTGCTAGATATCGGCTTGGATGTCAAAGAATCAATTGTACAGTGCTTCATGAAGGCATTGAGGGCATTTGATTTTGATTGGTCGACGACTCGGTATTCCAAGTGCAACGCCACAGCCAGGACACGTGATGGCTTGATTCACTTGCGCACGCTTGTCTTTCGCTCCAGCGGTTGGATCGTAATCGAAACGTAATCCATCCATTGAGATTTGTTGAGGCTGATTTGGAATGGGTGGAACCTCTTTGCTTGCAACAGGTTCGAACGGTTGTTGAGATACTTGCTGCGGTTGTTTCGCAGCGCGAAGGAGAGCAACGATCTCGTCGGGACTGATTCCATACTTTCGTGAGAGTGCATCAATTTCGAGTGTCAAATCATATCCTTGTAAGCCAGCCAAGCGTTGCAAATCCTGATCCGGAATGGAACTCATAAGCCTGCGTTACGCTTCCTCAATTTGAGGTTTGAGGAGAATCGTGTGCGTCAAGGTTGACTCAGATACCCCAGTATCGGTCGGATTGAGCTTGCTTTTGTCGCAATCCCTTGAGGATGGTCATCGTGACCCAGAGGATTGCAATCCAGCCAAATGGAACGGAAAGTGTGTTGATGATGTTCTGAACGTTAAACTCGTAGGCGTTTCCATTGAGAATATCGATTGCGATTTGCAGTGAAGTGTTGACGAAAGAGTAGACAACCATACCAAAAATGCTCAACACAATCAACGAACCTGAGAAACTCCCACGCTTGAGACGGAGCAGCATGAAACCTGCGGTTGAAGTCAAGAAAGCAATAACAATCCATGCGAGAGAGGAATTTGCGACCTGCATCCAAAGGACGGACTTGGTTTCCGTATCGACAAGATCGTCAAACGTTTGCCACCCTTCAGCACCTGCAAAGATAGCACTGAAGACCGTCGCCGTCCATAACAGCGAGGAGAACATCGCAGCATCTGCGTTTTCACGCATTTCTTGGATGACACGATTCACAGTTGTTTCAATTCCAGCACCCTTAGCGAAAATGAACAAACCGAGGAGAAGTGGAAGACTTCCGATAACAATGCCACCGATTTCGTTCGGGAGCATGATTCCAAATCCAAAAATCGCAAGCACAAGGCCGAGTGGAATCATGAATCGTGCTCGCCATTTCGGATCTTCCAATGCCTTAACGATGTAGTAATACGTTCCCTCAATACCTTTTGATTGCTTGACAATGATTTTTTCAACGTGGCTGATTCGGACTTGGGATTGGATAATTGGCAACACTGCCTCATCTTCTGCACCATCGGTAACAAGGAGTGCTTCATCAGGTTGGTAGGCAGAGACAACTTCCTCAAGTTGAGCTGCAATCGCTCGATCAGAGCGAACACCAACCTTCTCGTCCCCGGTAAGAATGGCGACCTCAACATCGTCTTCATCGGCTCCGTTTTCCAGAATTTTATCGTGCTGGGAAAGAGCACCAAGAATAGCGTTGGTATCGCTCTCTTCAGGGTCAGCAATTCCAAGTTTGAGAGCAGCCGTAAGGACTTGCCTTCGTCCAACAACTGGACCACGAATCGACGTCTTAATCCCGAGATCGTTATCTCGGTCAACAGTCAAT
>JAPOIF010000032.1:8745-10823 GCA_029979085.1 Methanobacteriota archaeon
TACGAGAATCCGTGGCATGATGCTCCCTGTTCGATGGTAAACACTCCTCCACTTCAAACTCTTGCTTCATTGGAGGGTTCTTCAACTGGCTCTTGTGGCGCTTCCGCTTGTTGCTGACGGTGTTTCCTGCGCTGCGTAGCGCGGATGTACTTGAGAGGGTGATCAAGCCAAGGTTGGTCGCATAGACGGTCGTCACCTGGTAAGACTGGACAGTTGTGATTGACCTTGAGTTTTCCACATCCGGAAGGAGTATACCCGTGCTGGTAGACATGGCCAACTTGGTACGTCGTTGTCCCCTCGTCAAAGTCGGGAGCTCCTCGGAAGAAATCAACACATGCTTCCTGTGGTAAAGCTAGGGTCGAAGCCATGGAAGCAAGGAAGAGTCTTCCAAAGTGGTTGACGTTCACACCTGCTGAGAGGTCGGCCACCGCTTTTCGCATGCATGGAGGCCAATCGTCTTCTTCTGCACCAACCAATGCAATCGCGTCGCTGGTCTTCTGGGCGAGTAAGTTGCGAACCATACCGACAGGTTCAGCAAGGCGTACTGCAAGGTCGGTCGTAACTTCTGCCATTTTTTGGATACCTTCTTGTTCAACATCGGACTTGATATGTTCTCGAAGCAAACGAGCAAGTTTGGCCGTCGACGAATACTTTTGTTCATTGTGCAAACGGATCATGCCTGCATCGATATCGCAGTTGGGTAGACGCCAACGGTTCCCGGTAATTCTTGGGCAAACCTCGATGAAATCTGCGAGACTGAGTTTCCATTCAAGTCCGTCTTGGGACTGGCGAAGGGATTGGATATCCGTACCGACCATGCCTCGTTGACTGGCTTTCCCTTGCTGTGACTGTTCAAGAACCGAGATGTAGGTGTTGGCAATATCAAGTAGATTTTGACTGTCTCGAATCAACAAATGTTCAGCACGTGCTGCTTCTGCTTGCGCCCATCGTGCCAATAAACGTTCATCTTCAGAAGCACAAATGACGAGTCGAGCGTAGTAGAAGGAAAAGGCCTCGATCAATCGGCCTTCTTCGGTGTGGATATCTCCGCCACTCAATTCAACACCGTCTTTGGATTGGACGCTGTCCACCAACCGAATTCGTGCCCTCTTTCGAGCGGGCTCCATAAGCGATCCTTCAAGCAAATCATCCAACGTGATGTTGTGCTTCGCAGCCATGCCCTGAATCCAACCGCTTGCCTGTGGCAAAAAGGGATAACGCGCAAGCGTAATCTCATCGGTGATGGATGGTTGACTGGTTGGTCTCGGCACAATCGATGAACAAACCCGATACCATATGAACCTGACAATGCATATCTTTCTTGAACGTCGATGAATTGGAAGGACTGTGCTCAATCCTGCTCCGGACGAACTTCTCTCCTTGCAGGATGAGGTTCGCCAAGCCTTTGGTTGGCTCATCGATGCTGATGTGTCTTCTGCAAACGAGATGAGTTTTGATTTCATGGATGAAATGCCTTATGGGCAATCATCGTGGAACCTCGAATCCCGAAATGCAGCGTTGCGTAAGCTCAAACAATCCATCTCTACCGTTGATCGCTTGATCGTTGTCGGAGCGGGTAGTGAATCCATTTCCGTGAAGGATTACCCTGATGCATGTTTTGTCGCAGCGGATGGCGCCGTCGGCGCTCTGGATGATTTGTCAACCGTCCTTTGTGTCGTGAGTGATGGAGATGGTGCTGAACATCTTGAGCGAGCTGCGCATGCTGGCGTTCACATCGTTTTGCATGCTCATGGGGACAATCTTGGAACGTGGAAGGAACTTGCTCATCGATGGTCTCAATTTGAACAACCTCCTACGTTGACGTTGACACACCAATCCAAAACGAACGTGCAAGGTATGTTCAACCCCGGTGGTTTTACCGATGGAGATCGAGCGCTCTGCTTCATTCAAGCGCTCGGTCGTTCGCTTGAGAACGTTGAATGCATTGGCTTTCGAACCGATGTCGTTGGCTCTTGGTCAGGAACGACGAATCCGGAACGTAAAAAGAAAAAATTGGAATGGATGGAAGAATCGATGCATCGCCTTGGTGTTGAACATCACCTCATAAGGGAATGAGT
>JAPOIF010000032.1:10923-16168 GCA_029979085.1 Methanobacteriota archaeon
AAAAAGAAAAAATTGGAATGGATGGAAGAATCGATGCATCGCCTTGGTGTTGAACATCACCTCATAAGGGAATGAGTAGGACTGGTCAACATGGAGCGAAAGCAGATTTTCAATATCACATTGTGGATTGTTGCTTTGCTCATCATCAACATCATCTGGGCAAATGTCGCATCAAACGAAGCATCACAACAACTCAACGATCGTGGTTTTGAATTCCAAGATGATCGTGAAGTCAATCTCCAAGCGGTCTTTGGAAGCAGTGCGGAATTGCCCGTAACCATTACGTCAGAATTCGTTCATCAAGACGATCCATCTCGTCAAGCAAATGTCTCTTGGAGGTTGCTCGATTCTTCAGGGAACGTGGTCTTGAATTGGGCTGGATCAACCAACGAAGTCGCTTCTCTTGATGCAGAATTGCCTCCTGGTGATTACACACTCAACACCACGGTCGAAGACAACATTGTTGCCATTCAGCATCTCGATGTGGCTCCATTTGCCCCGATTTCAACCATCGGTCATGTCCTGCTATCTCTGCTTCTGGTTGCTCTCGCCTTCACAGAATCCTTTGTACGAAGATATCTATCGAAGCGAATTGAGCAATCCGGTGAAAAGGAAAACAAACCGAGAGAATTCCGTAAAGCACGCATCGGAATGCCAGAAATGGAAGGCGTTGAGGAATCTGACAACTCACCTTGGCGTGACCCAATCACGTTGTAATTACAAGAAATCGGTCAGTGACATCTGTCGAGCGCGGTCGTTGTTAAAGAGGGATTCAACGCTTCCTGCCAACCATTCCATGTTTTGCCTCGTGTAGGTATCGACCCCATAGGTATCCATGACGTGCTTGGTCACTTCGATGTATTTTCGAACAGCACCTTCGGATACTGTAAGCGCTAAACGACCATTGCAGAGCCCTCCTTCGTTTCGAGCAACGCCATGCGCCGAAAGCCCACGTCCACCGGCTTTCTGTGGTTGAATACAATGACCTGCAAGCGGCATTCGGCGATAGGAATGGGCGCATTTGAGGCATCGAACTTTTTGACGACCGTAAGCATTGAGATTGCCGCGAAGATCAGGTAAGAAGTGGGATCGAATCACCGACGATGCAACAGTTCGAGCATCAATGGCTCGCAAACGCTGACAGAGATTCAACTGACCGTTCATCTTGTCGATCATGGTTGCAAGGGTCTTGTAGGCTGAAAGTTCAGGGCCTTCATCAATACGGTTGCAATCATGCGTGTAACCGTACCCTCGAACGGCTGCAACCGTTCCCAGTCGACGCTCAACGAAGTCCATGGAATCAGCGATGTCTTTTGGATGAGGTTGATTGAGGGTTGCTTCGTAGAACTGCCGTTCATAGAACCATGCGGAATCAACGTTCAGCGCTTCTTTGTCGATTTCGGTTGGATTGAGGCGGGTGGTCAAAACGAGTGGTGCATCCATTTGCCCACCTCGGTTCGCAGGTAGAATTTCACGACTGAAATTCAACAATCCATCCATTAGAAGCATGATTGCATCTTCATCACCATCGCAGTTTCTTCGCTTCGCAGCGTGGAACAGTGGATGGGCATAGCCTCCTGAGCAATCCGCCCACCCGATGATTCGAGAAAGAACACCGCCGGATGTGTGTGGTGCAAGGGCACAGATGAGTTGCCCTACAAGATCGTCTTTGTTGCTCGCATTGTAATACGGATCCAATCCGTAAAACTTGACAAGAATTTCATCAACGAACTGAGCTGTTCGAAGGAAATAATCTGCAGCATTTTCTGCGACGATGAAGTCTTGAGGAAACAATTCAAGCATTTGATCATCGCTTTCCAGTGGATGTCCTTCCCAATCATGCGTGTAACCAAGAGCATGCAGCCGTTTCCAATCAACATCGACTTCTTTTGGTGTGAAGTGCGTGACAGGTACATCGCTCATATCAAACCGAATGGTACCATCACGGAACACTGGAAGGTCGTACTTCGCTCGAATCAATCCCTTTTCTATCGGTTCAGGCGTTTGATTTCGACTCTTCAATTCCTTCACGCACTTGACTTGCGAGGGCAGGCGCCCCATTCCAATGCGAAGTTGGGCATCTTCGAGGATCGATTCCAGCGGTACACTCTGCATTTCACCGCGGCGGCGACTGTTTCCTGTTGACTCCTTCATATCGGTACGTCCACCGCAGGTTTCGCCAACTTTCGGGATACCAGCATCGTCCAGAATACGGTGATGGCACTGAATGAAAGGTGAATCCTTTCCACATTTCGAACAGATTCGCTTCCCCATCTGGACGCGAATTGAACCCTTTCCAGCAGCGTTGGAAATGAGACGCTGATTTCCACCCTCAAGTGCAATTGGGAACAAGGTGTGGGAACGTGGCGACATCTCACGCGGAGCTGATTTCTCAGGACGTCCCATTCGACATCCAACCCGCTGTGGTGCAGCATGTTCCCATCGCAACGGAGATGTTTCACGGATAAGTGGAAGGATACCATCGACAACATGATCGTCGTGAATCCGCAGTGAGGCGGCATACAATGCTGCATCTTCTGGACCTGGGTCTTCAACTGAATCGGCCGCTTTTTGACCAACCTGGTCGGTTTCTGCAATTCCGAGTCCTTGTTGGCGTGCTTCTGTTTCTGCTGCAATACGAACTGTTGCACGCTGTTTCTTTAATTCACCAAGCCGTTGCGATTCGTTTCGAAGAACAGTGTTGCAATTTCGTAGTTCTACGATTCGCTGCATAACCAAGGATTTGAGATCCACGTTCTGGTGCAGGCTGTTTCCGCGAACACTGTACCCGAGTGCATGAGTCATTGCCTGCCAGCCACAGGTTGCAACAATGTCCTCACCATCATGATGATGCGACACGCCTAACAGGAGGAGCGCTCCTTTGAGCAGGCCGTGTTGCATCAATGTCCAACCTTCGGGAAGGGCGTTCTCAAAAATCGGCTCCTCAGGTTTGACGTCGAGACCGATCGTTGAAATTTCACTGAGGGGAGGAATCTCTTCTGGTTGCAATTTGTCCATCGCGGACGCGTTCCACCCTTTGGCAGCTCCTTTGAAGCGTATCCAAGATTCTGCTTGATACGGATGTTTAACCTGAACATCATGGTTTCCTGCCGATTCGATGATGCCATTCGGCAACGCATCCAACAAGGCTGGAACCCATTCAATCGGTAAATCGAGGAACCATGGATTGTGAGGAGGGGCAAGGGCAGTTCGCCATCGCTCTGCGACGGTCGAGGCTTGTTCCCAACTGAGTGTCAGTTTCGAAAGATAGCGATGCCACCGACGTCGAACGTGGAATTGTGCAAAGCCGTCCTCAATGTCGACTGCCCCCGGTACGCCATCTGGAACCTGTCCGAGTCCTTTGCAAATCTTAGCGAATGCTTTCACATCCTCCTCCGTTTCAAGAGCATCGATGAGATCACTCGCCCACCAGTCGCTCGTGTATCCTGCAGGAACGAGATTCTTGTTGTTCTCCATGAACTCTCCATAACCGATGACAATCTCTCCATTGTCCCAAATTGAACGGATGTCGTTGCGAATTTGACGTAACTTGTCACTTTCATCAATCCGCAAAAATTGCCCTGAGGAAAGAACAACCCACGGCCCTTCAGAGTCGTTGCTTGGCGTAACTGCACATGCTTTCCCAGGGCGTTCGATTTTCATTTGTGTCCCTATGGTAATGAAATCATCAAGCACCAACATCGATGCTGGATTAAGCGATGCTGCTGCAAGTCCAGAAGGGCGACCTCGCCCATAACGAAGCCGGAAGCCACCCGGTTGTTGAGGGGCACCAAAGATGGGGCGGCCAGCGATGATGTCCTTCATGAATTTGTCAATTGGAGTGACGCGACGACTCTTGAAGACATCTTTGTCCGTGCCCCCTTTGTCTTCCTTCCCTTTGGAAGCAAACTTCGAGATGAAGTCCCACCCCGGCACTTTGAGACGCTCAGTATGCTTCTGGATTTTCGGCGCCTTCAGACACATACCTTCTCCAATGACAAGCAACACACCACCGCGTATTCGAGCTTCGTCGATGTTTCGGACTCGTCCGTATCCCGCACATTCAATCGATTCGGTTGATTCACCGTTGATCATGACCGGGCAGGCTCGGACAATTTCATCGATTTCAGCAGGAGAAGGACGATATTGCAGGTTTCCACGATACAACCCGAATTCCTCTTTCACACGCTCGACTTCACCATCGCTCGGAATGTAGGGGCCAACTTTCAACTCGCGCCGAATCATATCGGCGATGAGAACGGCAAGGGCTTGGGCTGTACCACCAGCGGCGCGAATCGGTCCCGCAAAGTGAACGGAAACAAATTGCGAACCGTCCATGTTGCTCAGCAATCGAACTTCGCTGATTCCTTCCAACGGTGCGACAAGAACGGCTTCAGTCAGAATAGCAAGGCCAACACGTAGGCCAACATCGATTGATTTGACCATGTCGTACCCCTTTTCCCGGAACCCTTTAGCAACGCGCTGAGCCATCATAATCGAGGTTGTTTCACGGTCGTACTCTGCAAGCAGCGCGCGAATATCGTCGGCAACTGGATAGGATTCCAAATGTTCAATCAACAGTTTTTCCGTACGCCCTGCCAAGTCGTTCGCACGAGGAATCTCAACGAATGGTTTTGGATCGAGACCGAGTTCGCGTGCCTTTTCAGCCACTCGGTAAGCATGATCCGCATGCTCATCGAGGAGTTGTTGGTAACGTTCCATTTCCTTTTCCAGACGTGGAACATCGATGCCAATCAAGGGATTGAGTTCATTGGTCGATGCTTTCTTTGACATCCATCATCAACCCCCAGTCTCGTGTTGATGTCGAGACTTTATGATGCAATCGGCGAACACGTATCCTCGTTGTTAGCCCAACATTGATGCGTTGGGAGCCACACCATCGGTGCATGAGCGTTCACGCATCTCTGAAAACCCTCCCTGAGTGGAATCGTTTGGTCGAACTTGTTCGTGAATTGGCATTTCTCGATGGTGGTTCCGACGACGCCTTCACACTGGCATCTGGTCGCCAATCACGGTGGTTTTTCGATATGAAACCGGTGATGATGCATACCGAATCATCGAAACTTCTGGCTTATCTTTTCAACCATCGACTCGATGCGCTTAATCCAGATTTTGTCGGAGGTCTGGAACTGGGAGCTGTCCCACTGACGGCAATCGTCATTACTGGTGCAGAATCGAATCATCGAAAAGGGTTCATGGTTCGGAAATCGCCCAAAGGACGAGG
>JAPOIF010000033.1:0-6828 GCA_029979085.1 Methanobacteriota archaeon
TTCAACCATTGACTTCGTCGTTCGTTCTTGACAGCACGCTCTGCTTCAGCCAATCGGTTCACCATGGCATCAGTAGGAGATGCTGTTGGATTGTTCGTGACGGTTGTCCCACCGAGTTGATTTCCTAATTGTGATTCAACGTTCGAAGTTGGAACAGCGCCGCTCGCAAGCGTTGGTCCACGTGGTTGTTGCGGAATATCGCTTTGTTGCGTATTGACTGGCATGCCTTGAGGCATTGGTTGTCCCTGTTGAGGAAAGGGTTGTTGTTGAGGGAATTGGTTGCTCATTTGGTTCGGGAATTGACTTGGTTGTTGTGGAGGAAGTTGACCACCGGGAGGCAAGTTGTTCTGTTGTTGAATACCTGATGCAATGTTTTGCAGGATGTCTGCAGGAATTCCTTGAGGCATACCCTGTTGCTGCATTTCTCGCTGCTGCCGAACAGCTTCGCCTGAGACAACCCCAAAACCACGACCGCCGGTGGCTTCTCCACCGCCTAGGCTCTGTGATCCCATTGCCGAGAAACTACCTGCCCTAGAGAACTCTTGGCGAGCTCCACACTCGGAACAAAAGATGGAATCGTCAGGGATAACTGCTCCGCAGGAACCGCACTCCATCTCCTCACCCTTACCTACCTAAACATCCCTTATTCTAAAGTCTTCTATCTTATGTCATGCAAATGACCCTTCAACGAGTGAGAATCTTCATGCGGGAGAGGTTGGTGGTTCACGATGGAGGGAGTACATGTCGGTTCTTATTGGCGAAGAAATTGACAAGTTACTCGAAACAACTTCTCGCTCCTTTTATCCAACACTGAAGTATCTTCCAAAGAAGATACGGGGACAAATTGGCTTGCTCTATCTTTTGGCAAGAGTTGCGGATACAATTGCCGATTCAAAGGTCGGTGAAACGGAAGAGTTGATTGAGGCTTTGACGCAGTACAATGACGTAGCACAAGGCCGTAAGCAAGACCTCCCGGATTTGAAGGAACTTGCGAAGATACAATCGAACCCAGATGAAGGAGAATTATTGCGAAATGTCCAGAAAGTTGTCGACGCTTTATCGGTGTATGACAAAGGCGATCAAGTGCGGATGCTCGAATGCCTCGATATTATTGTGAGCGGACAAATCCTAGATTTGCAACGATTTGGAATCGCCAGAGAAGGTGGAAACATATCCTCTCTCCAATCCGAGGAAGAATTGGATGATTACACATTCAGAGTCGCTGGTTGTGTGGGGGTCTTCTGGACAAAAATGTCGCTTGCACATATGATGAAACTCTCGAAAGAAAAGGAAGAATTGTTCTTTGAAAATGGCATCCGATTTGGTAAAGCCTTGCAGATGATCAACATCCTGCGTGACATCCCCGAGGACTTGAGATTTGGTCGCTGTTACATACCAGGACACCGACTTGAAGAGCACGGATTGACACCAAACGATTTGTTGGATTCGAGTAACATTGCGAAGTTCCGCCCTCTCTATGATACGTACCTTGATTTGACAAGTGAACATCTTGATGCGGCTGTAGAATACATTCGGATGATTCCAGACAGACAACTTCGTCTCAAAGCTGCATCGATGCTTCCTGTTCTGATCGGTCAAAGAACGGTTACATTGCTGCGAGAAGGTAACATTCTTGATTCTGAGGAAAAGATCAAAATCACGCGTGATGAAATGAAGGGATATTTCAAAAAATTACTCCGTGCCTTAATCATCCCTGGAGGCGTTCAACGATTGCTTGCAAAAAATAAGAATGGTTAACAAGGCCATATGTGAGTAAATATTTACATCTTGAAAAATTATTCTCTTGTCCAAACGTTCAAGAGGAGGGCTCTTAAACAACGACTGTTAGGGGGACTTGTTTAGGATGTTGGAACGCCGTAAACCTCTCGACCTTCTCTTCCCACTCAAGGGTGGCGCAGAAAGTTCGGTGGATGCAAAGTCTTCACCAACACCTCTCGATCGCTTGAGAGCGGGTGTCATGCTTGCACGTGACGCTGTGAAAGCCGTGAGTGTTACCGCCATGGAAGCTCTCCGTGAGGGTGCCATGATGATTGGTCTTTTCAACGATCAAAACGAACTCATCGATCCATTTGTTGATCTTGATGCACCCATTTGGTCCGATAAGCCCCCGATCGAGTTGTATCGCTTAGCTTACCGATATTGCGAAGAATTAACAAAGCGCGAGGCAGGAAATTTTTACCACTCCTTCAAGTATCTTCCAGAAGAACAACGCCTCGCAATGTGTGCAGTTTACGCATTCTGCCGCCGTGCAGATGACATTGCTGATGGAGATTGGGCAGATCGATTCCCTGGTTCGACAATCGAATTGAGTCAAGAAGCAATTGAGTATCGCCTTCAACTCGAATCGTTGCAGAACCGAACATCCATTCTCGAGGATGATGTTTACCTCAACAAAATCAACCAGTTGTTTTTCTTCAGAAAGAAACTCTCCACCTGTTACAACGATGTCTACAGCACTGACCCCGTTTTCCTCGCTCTCAAAGATACGATCGAGCGATACACCATTCCCCGCAGTGTCTTTGATGACCTCATCTCTGGAATGGAGGATGATTTGTACAGCAACCGTTACAGAACGTTCGAAGAACTGTATGTGTACTGTTATCGTGTCGCATCTGTAGTGGGGCTCATGTGCATTGAAATCTACGGATACGACGATCCACGTGCAAGGAAATTCGCTGAATCATGGGGTATCTTCATGCAGCTGACCAACGTTTTGCGAGACGTTGGAGAAGACATCGAACGAGACCGTGTATACCTCCCTCTCGACGAACTTGAACGAAATGGGATGACTGAGAAAGACCTCTACGGCGGCAAGGTTGTCCTGAACACATCTTGGGAACCGTACTGCCATCACTATGCAAAGCGTGCTCGCACCTACCTTGATGAGGCGCGTCAACTCCTACCACTCTTGCCAAGGCGAACCCGCTACTCTCCTGCTGCCATGATCGCATTTTACGATAAAATTCTCAAGCAAATTGAGAAGCAGCAAGGCGATGTGTTTACTCGACGAGTAAAACTCAACAAAGTTCAGAAATTGAGTTTAGCAGCAGCGGTTTATCTGCGTCACCGATTCCTTCCACGATTCTTGGACCCACTCTGGAGTGGACTCGCTCGAATTGGTCTGTTGCCGAACGTCTGAATACTTCAGACCGTTCGAGTAAACGCTTGAATGCCGGTGATGTATCGGCCAAGGATCAAATTGTGAATATCATGTGTTCCTTCATAGGTCTTGACGGATTCGAGATTCGCCATGTGACGCATGACTGGGTATTCATCCAGAATACCATTCGCACCGTGGATGTCACGAGCAACTCGAGCAATCTCAAGTGCGATGTCAACATTGTTCATCTTTGCGAGCGAGATTTGCTCGTTGAACCATGAACCGTCGTCTTTCTTGCGACCAAGGTGATAAGCCAGAAGTTGACCTTTTGTGATTTCACGGAGCATCCAAGCGAGTTTGTTCTGAACAAGTTGGTAGGATGCGATGGGGTGGTCGAATTGAATTCTGCTTAATGCATAGGTCTTGGCACTGTGGAAACAGGCCATGGCTGCACCGAGTGCACCCCATGAAATACCGTAACGAGCGTTGTTCAAGCACGAGAACGGCCCACGTAGACCTTTGACGCCTGGAAGAATTCTGTCTTTTGGAATCTTACAATCTTGGAAGACAAGTTCGGAGGTAACAGACGCTTTGAGAGAGTGCTTTCCCTTCATTTCTGGAGCACTAAATCCTTCATCATCTTTCTCAACAATAAATCCGCGAATGACGCCATCGAGCTTTGCCCATACGATAGCAACATCGGCGATTGTTCCGTTCGTAATCCACATCTTCGCCCCGTTGAGGAGATAATGGTCGCCTTTGTCCTCTGCCTTTGTGATCATGTCTCCTGGATTGGAGCCATAGTCGGGCTCAGTCAGGCCAAAGCAGCCAATCCACTCGCCTGACGTCATCTTGGGGAGGTAGTGATTCTTTTGTTCCTCACTTCCAAAATCCCAGATTGGATACATGGCCAGCGATCCTTGAACAGAAGCAAACGATCGAAGCCCTGAATCGCCTCGCTCAAGTTCTTGACAAATAAGGCCGTATGCAACGTAGGAAAGTCCAGGGCATCCATAGCCCTTGAGCGGCGCTCCTAGAACACCCATTTCACCAAGTGCTACACGCCATTCATCGAGGAAAATACCCTCTTCGCAAGCATGTTCAATCTTCGGAATGACTTCTTCATCGACCCATTCACGAACGAGATCCCGAATCATGATTTCTTCTTCGGTTAGTAAGGATTCGATGTCGTAAAAATCGATGGCTTCGAAAGGTTCCATTCAGTTCCCTCATTTCACGGGAGTCAACCTAACTCATGAACCTTAGCCCAACGAATCGATGTTCATTCTTCTCATTCTTTCTTTTCAAAGCCACGCAGTTGCCTGTATTTCCGTTGCAAAAAGGGGCTGTTCATGAAAATCAGTCCAATGATCACTCCTGGCACCGAGATGGCTACTGCAGTGAAAACAATGGTTTCCATGATGCCGAGACTTTCGTGCGTTTCAACAGGGAATATTTTGACAATCAAGCCCTCATTTGTAATCATCCATCCATCATCTTCTCCAATTTCCCACATCAGTGCGATTCGTTGACCAGCAACATTAGGGTCATACGAAGTGACTGCATCAGATTCCATATGCATGAACACTTTGTCGGCACTCGTCATGTATCGTACGGACTCCATCGGCGCTAGGTGAACTAATGAAGTACCATCGTATCCTCGGCTGACGGCAATAAATTCTGTCGAACCTTCGCGTAATGTATATTCTTCTCCAGTTGTTGACTGAGATGCATCCTCAATATCAAGGACAATCGAAACGTGGACTCGGCCACTTCCAAAGGCAACACATTTTCGATACGTAGAATCGGGGCAATCAACTGCAACCCACGTGTAGTCTGAGGTCCCATCGAGCCACGTCACTTCTCTTGTCCGATCGATCACAGCAATGCCATGATCCAGCGTTGAGACAACGCAGATATTTTGTTCAAGATGACAGGCAATGTCCGTGATTTCTGAGGAACGTGTATCATCAAGTTGCATCATACCTTCCCCTTCATTGAAACTGTAGATGTTACCATTTTTCGCACCAAAGAACGCAAGATCTCCTCCTGCACGCCATGAGGTCGATGTAAGCTCGATGCTCCCTACCATTCCAGCACCGTTGACGGCCTCGATGCTGTTGTCACTCAAACTGTATCGAAGCGCACCCCCTAGGTCTCCTGCAATCAATGCCGTTTCTCCATTTGGATGCCAAGAGACATCATTGAATCGCGCAGAGCGACTACTGTTGATGTCTTGATCTTGGTTTCGATCGCCAGGGTTTGCTGCTGAAATCATGTGCACATATCCATCATCGCCGACCAAAAGGATGTTTGAACCACCTGGAGACACCTCGCCGGCTTGAATGTTCAACCCTTGTCCCTCAAGCGCGTTCTCTTGCTTGAATCCAACTTCAGATGCACTCGCCAATGGTGCTACAAGAATAAGAAACAAGACACATAATGCTCTGGTGCGCATAGTTGGCCCAAGTAATCGTACTGAAAAACCCCACTCTTTGGGTGGTTTCTTCTTCGCGAGCCTTATGAGGCTCATACCGATGGGCGTGCATGGAGCGATTCGCTGTAAAACGAGGTCTTGAGAAATCAATCGGAGGAAACGCAGGCTTGGCCAAGTTGGCAGCACAACATTTTGACAATGTTCAAGCAAATGCTGAGGGCGAATTCCAAGCATCATTCGGTCTTCTCTCAAACATTGCTGGGTGTTATACGGATCAAGGGAAATTGCAGGTTGATGTTGTTCAGCTCAAGGGATCGGATCTTGAAGCATTCCTATCTGCAGATGGAGGGCGAGAAAAGGCCATGGAAAGTCGTCGACGATGGTCTGCTTTCCTTGATGAGGCAACGGGATACACAGCCAAGCAACGAGGCGACAAGGCAAAAGAAGATGCCAAGAAATTCGCAAAGGCTAAATCTGCAATCAAAATGATTCGAAAATCAATTGAGATGAGCACAACAGTAACTCAGGAAACCATCGACAAGGCGGAATCCATGATTGCTGAATTCGAAGAGATGATCGAACGTGGTGAAGCACCTTCAGAAGGCAAAGTCAAGAAATTGAGCGAATTGGTTTGAGGTGTTGATGTGGATTTGGACGCCCTTCTCAAACCCTTTGAGGAGCGCTACGAACGGATCAAAGAACTCTCTGCTGAGAATCGGAAACGACTCTACCTGATGATTGGTGATGTCGAAGAGAGTGTCGGAATCGAACATCTTGTTGACAGTCTCGCAGAGCGGACCTCGATGGCAGGTGACGGTGTACTGCGTTGTTATGTCGGATTTGAACCAAGTGGAAAAGCCCACATTGGTTGGAAGGTTCTCTCGCTTCAGTTGAAGCGTATGCTGGAAGCAGATGTGAATGTACTCATCTTCCTGGCGGATTGGCACGCATGGGTGAACGATAAGTTTGGAGGTAACATGGACGACATTCAGAAGACAGCGGTCTACATGGAAGAAACCTTCCGTGCGCTGCTCGATTATCCTGAAGAAGGGGACGGACCTGGTCAATTACGATTCTATTGGGCGAGTCAACTGATGGATTCTGGCGACTATTGGGCTCGAGTGCTTCGATGCTCGAAGGGAGCAACACTTCCAATGGTTCGGAAAACGTTCACCATCATGGGACGTGATGAGGCATCTTCAGACCACGATTTGTCCAAGTTTTACTATCCTGCCATGCAAGCCGCAGATATCTTTGAATTGGACATTGA
>JAPOIF010000033.1:6927-16049 GCA_029979085.1 Methanobacteriota archaeon
CATTGCAATCGGAGGTATGGATCAACGAAAAGCACACATGTTCATGCGAGATATGGCATCCAAGTGGAATTGGAAGAAAGCAACGTGTCTCCACACACCGATTCTCTCCTCCCTCAAAGCGTCAGGAGTTCGAATGGACTCCTTCGACCACAAGATGAGCAAATCCGATCCGAACGGCGCACTTCTCCTTCACGATACCCTCGAGATGGTTCAGAAGAAAATGAAGAAAGCGTATTTGGATCCTGAAGACGAGCAATCACCGGTGTATGAACTGGCCGAACATGTCGTCCTCCCTGAATTCGGACACATTCAAGTGACACCCAATCCGAAATTCGGCGAACCGAGCACTTGGAACGACCTTGCTTCGTTCAAAGCCGCAGTTATGGATGGAACCTTGCATCCATTTGATGCGAAGATGGGTGTCGCTGCTGGCGTAGCCGCAGGTCTTTCATCGATTGCTGAACATTTTGAAGCGAATCCTGAGGCTTACGAAACGATGCTTTCCATCACTTCGTAGGGACTTCCTCAATACTCAATGCTCGAACTTGCAGAATTCGGCGTGTGTCTTTGACAAAACTCCGGTCTGGAATCGGATCGATGTACACGACACCGTTGACTCGAATTGTATCTCCAACGTTGTAACAATCCACGTATTCATCATCGACAATAATCTGAATGGACTGGTGATTGTCTGAGTCATGATTTTTGACGTTGAGGTACTGAATATCTTGGTAGAATGATCCTTCAGAGGCCAATTGCAATAAGGAGTCTAAATGTCGGAAAAGGGGATAGGAAATGTCGCCATTGAGTGCTTCTTTTGCTTCCTGATAACAAACTTGACAGGGTCGACTTGGCCGTTTTCGTTCCCGTGCTACACGCTGGTCAACAAATTCTTGATGGCCGCAGTCGATGCATACATATCTGGCGCGTTTCAAATAGCCAAGTCGTGGTCCAACGTCCTTGACGTTGACAATAAGGCTCACCAATTTACTTCTGTTCCGCATTCGAAGGTCGGAGACAGAAATGATTTTTTCATCTGGAAAAACAAGCGGTCGGAGTACGCATCGAACATCGGTGTGTTCAGAGCACATCGACCGTAGGAC
Organism: Methanobacteriota archaeon; assembly: GCA_029979085.1. Classification (GTDB taxonomy): domain Archaea; phylum Thermoplasmatota; class Poseidoniia; order Poseidoniales; family Poseidoniaceae; genus MGIIa-L2. The sequence goes on from JAPOIF010000033.1 coordinate 8,031, forward strand.
TTCATTCGCAAGCTCAATCGTTTGCTCAGGGTATTCATTAAATCGATAACTCAGCAAATCATTTCCGTCAATGTCTGCAAAATCAACGTAAAACGAAAAGATGGGATCTTCGGTTCCATCGAGAACGCTCAATCCTTTGATGTCATCAGCATGCTTTTGCTGGAAAAGATCTCTCCAAGCATTGAGTGTGTCTTTAATATCGCTAGGAGGGCCTGGGATGTGACGGTCTTCGGACATGGAGTTTTTCGTGTCCAAAGACGGCATGTAAACATTCCCTTTGTTCTCGAATTCTGGAGACTTATCCATAACGGCTCAAAGCCAATCTTCATGAATCGAACCATGCTGGCAGAATCGATAGAGATGTCAACAATCGTCGTATTGGTCAAGCAAGTTCCAGATACAAACGCAAAAATTGCAGTTCAAGGGGGTCGTGTCGATCTCTCATCCGTGAAAATGGAAATGAGTCCATACGACGGATTTGCCATTGAAACCGCTCTGCGTCACAAAGAAGCAACCGGTGGTACTGTAACTGCTCTCACAGTTGGTGCAGCAGGAACAGAGAAGATTCTCAAGGATGCGAAGGCGATGGGTGTTGATGACATCGTACGAGTTTGGGATGATTCTTGGAATGAACTCGACTCAAATGCTCTTCAATCCATCCTCAAGCAAAGCATCGAATCGCTGGGAGCAACCGCAGTCTATTGCGGAAAATCCGCTGCAGATACGGGCGCTGGTTCGACAGGGCCTGGCCTCGCAGAACGACTTGGTTGGGCAAACGCCTCAAACATCATCGGTGCTGAATTCGGAGACTCAGTAACCGTATCCATGCCTGTCGAAGCAGGTGTTGCAAAAATTACAGTTCCTCTTCCAGCCGTTATCTCATGTGACAAGGGCGATTTCAAACCTCGAAAAGCCAACGTCAAGGGGATTATGATGGCAAAGAAAGCTCAAGTTGAACTTATGACAGCCACTGCTCCAGCATCAACGGTCATCGTTGCACAACACTCCATGCCAGCTGCAAAGCCAGCAGGAAAAACGTTCGAAGGCGGATCGAGTGCTTCGCAAGTTGTTCAATTGCTTCGAGATGAAGCCAACGTACTATGAGGTGAGAAAATGACAGACATGATTGTAATTGCTGAACTAACCAAAGGAACCGTCAACCCATCGTCTGCAGAACTTGTTTCTGCTGCGAAGGCAATGGGAGGAGATGTCACCGTTGTCGTCCCATGCACCGATGCATCAATGGCTGATTCTGTTGCAACCTATGAGGGTGTATCAAAAGTCCTCGCCGTAAAATCTGATCTTTTTGCAGGAAACGATAGCAGTGGTTGGGCAAGTGCTCTCGATAGTTCAATTCCGAACGGAACCGTTCTTTTCCTCGCTTCTGCGCGTAGCAAAGATGTAGCATCTCGCCTTGCAGCCCGCCGCGGTCTATCGGTTGTGCAGGACGTCGTTTCAATCGAAGGAAACAATCTCACTTCTCCAATCTATTCTGGAAAAGCAAATCAAACCGTCACCGTCAATGGAGACGCGGTCATTTCGGTTCGAGCAAACGTTTTCTCAGGCGTAGGAACATCATCTTCCAATGACGTTTCCGTCGTCGACGCATCTGGAGATGTCAAAACTGCGGTTCAAGATGTCATGCAACGAGCGAGCGCTCGTCTCGATGTCTCAGAAGCCAACATCATCATTTCCGGAGGACGTGGAATGGGATCGCCAGCAAACTTCTCACATCTTGAGGCTGTTGCAGATACAATCGGTGCTGCTGTCGGAGCATCCCGTGCTGCTGTCGATACCTGGGAAGAAATACCTCACTCCATGCAGGTTGGTCAAACTGGAAAAACCGTCAATCCAAATCTCTACATCGCAGTAGGAATTTCGGGTGCGATTCAACATCTGGCTGGTATGCGCTCATCGAAGTATATCGTTGCGATCAACAAGGACGCTGATGCACCAATCTTCCAACATGCAGACTACGGCATCGTTGCAACTTGGGAAGAAGCTCTGCCAGTCTTCCAAGACGCATTATCCAATTTGCTTGGTTAAGCGTACTTTCCAAACGTGTAGACACCTGATTCGCCGGCATCGTCTCCAACAAATGGGTTTGTTGCTTTCTCATGCCCAATCGTTGTTAGCGGACCATGGCCAGGGTGAACAATTGTTGAAGGATCGAGAGGCCACAACTTGGTTCGAATGCTGTTCGATAGAACGTTGAAGTCGCCTCCAGTGTTCTCTAAATCCGTACGACCAACAGAACCTGCAAACAATGTGTCACCAACGAACAAGTGATCCGCATCATCATCAACAAGCAAGCGAAGACAGCAACCGCCTAGTGTGTGGCCTGGTGTATGGAGAATTTCAAAATCGAGCGAACCAAGAGAGAGCACTTGGTCATCTGCGATATCATGATCTGCAACTGCAGGCTCGGGTAGAGCGATTCCATACCGCACTGCAGCCTTTTTGGCAAGAGTTTGCAAGAAGGTATCATCGGGGTGTAAGTACCAATCAACATTGAAGTGATTCTTGAGTGTAGGTATGTGTCCGCTGTGATCGAAATGGGCGTGCGTATTGAGCAGGGCGACAACGTTTCGATTGATCGCCCTTGTCTCCTCATCAGTATGCGTTGACCAATGTGGCCCGGTTCCGCTACAGGATTCAATCCAATCGATGAGCCGCTGTGGCTCGTCCCCGCCATCGATGATGACAGTATCACCAGTTGCACAATCAGTGACAACAGAGCATCGCATTTGCAACGGGCCAACCAAGAAATTCTCAATTAGTGGTTTGCTGACGCCCATGACGTTGCCAAACACTTCTCCTTCATGAGTCTGAGGCTTCAATTGTAATCTGAATTGAATCGGAGGTCATGCCCCCCTCTGAATCGAAGACTCGAAGTTCAAACTGGTGGTTTCCAGCAGAGAGCTTGACCATTAGCTTAGGCTCGGTTGATATTTCACGTCCACGTCCATCAAGCCATGACCAAGTCTTGATCCTGTCTTGTGGATCAGAGGACTGGGTGCCATCCAATGTGATGACAGCTGCTTCAGCATCATGCAAACGAACCGTTTGATTCTCGCCTGCGTATGCTTTTGGAAGGATGATTTCATCAGCATCCTCATGGAGGAACTGAAGCAAGTCATCAAGGTCATCATCGTCTTCATCGATTGAGTCCGAAGATACTTCTTCGTTCATTGCAGCAGTAAGTGAATCAAGTCCAATCTCTAGGTTTTGCATATCCTGTTTGTACGATTCTTGTTCTTCATCAGAAAGAAGATTTGTAAAGTCATCTACATTTCTATAGACAATTTCTGGATTCGTTTCAACCTCGATCATTTCTTCTTCAAACCAACCTTGGAGGAAGGATGAATCGACCTCAATTCGCTCTTGATTCAAGTCGCAAATGCCAACGGGTTCCGCTCCAGTCCAATCGTTTTGGTCTTCGCCAAAGAAGGCCATACGCCCCGAATCATCAACCTGCAACCCTTCAATCATCCCTTTGTGCTCGATCTGCCAGATGATGGACTTGCTTTCGATATCGAATCCATACACGTAGAACCACGTCCCAACTACGATGGTTGTTCCGCTCATGCTCAGACTTTGAATCGGATAATCGAACGATGTCAACGCCTCAAGTTCTTGATTTTTCAACGAAAGTAGGTTTCCATTGTCCAATCCCAAATAGAGGCAGGATGCATCTGCAGTGGATGCTTTTACACGACCATTCAACTCATGCCGATGAAGCAATTCATCGTTCGAATACACTTCCAATTCGAGAGCCTCTTCTTCACCCGGAACCAGTGCGTGTCCTTCTCTTGCTACGAACCATGTTTGGCCGGAACTTGCTCCTATTGCAACAATGTCCTCTCCAATGTCGCCCCGTTGTGTTCGTCGATAGATAACCTGCAATTGTTCATCCGTCCTTGCAACAGTTTGGTCTTCAAGCACTAAGAGAATTGAATCGTCGCTCGTTGAAAAGGATCGAACATCTCGCAGAACATTCGTATACTCTTGTCCGTCCAAGGTATACTGCCGTAGCGTACCAATTCCATCGAGTGCAAGGATTTGCTTACCAACGTGTAATTGAGCACCACCCGCATCAAAATCCGAAGTCCAAACCTCCTCGGCATCCATTGAATATACGTGTAATCCGTTGGTTTCATCAAGGATGACAATTTTGTTTGTACTCCATGCAACATCTACAATTTTTGAGTTGACATGAATTTTAGTCAGTACTTCATGTCCTTCGCTCTTGGCATCGACACATTGGACTAAACCGTCGTTGTTGCCAATCAACAAATGGCCAGAGGTTGGATGCAATGCAATTGCCGTGACACTCACCGTTTGATGGAGTGCATCAATCATTGGAAGTGTTGCGACCATGTTGCTGACACGTATTGTTCAGTTATATGCTCATGTATCAATCGTTCAATCCATTTGTTACGCAAATGATACCAAATCATTTTTTATGCCGCAGTCCAGCGAAAAACATGCGTGCTTGGCTCATAGCCGTTGTGTTTTTGGCAATGTCCATGTCCCCTCTCGTGAATCACCCAACAAACCTAGAAGATTTGAGTGAACGTATTCAGTCCTCTAGCCCACTCCAAACATCGCTCTCAGCGAACTCTGGTTGGATCACTGGTGGTGAGGAAATTACAATCACAGGCAGTGGTTTTTCGAACCTTGACGATACGAATGTGACATACGACGGAATCAATCATCAATGGACAAGAGCAACTGCAGATTTTGCAGACCAGTCTGGACTTGAAAACGCTATTGCCGTTGATTCCAATGGTCATGTTCACATCGTTGCTATTTCCGATACAAGTTATGATATCCGGCACAGTGTCTTTGACGGATCGTCTTGGACTTCAACGAAGATTCACGATTGTGAAGGGATCTATTGTTGGGATGCACACATGGTCATCGATGAAAACGATGAACTGCATGTTGCTTATGCTGCGTACAGCACAGAAATCAGATATTTGCATTTTGATGGTACAACCTGGAACGATGATCAAGTATCAACCAGCGGGAAATTCGGTCCAGTAGGTATTGCAGTTGATTCGAACAACATGCCGCATGTATCCTTTGCAGCATCAGGATCAAACTGTGGTAATGGACTGCGATTGGCCTCTTTTGATGGCTCAACATGGACGACGCAAAGCATTGAGTCAGGATCGAACCTAGGATGTGATTCAGCGATTGTCATTGATGGCAACGATGATGTTTACATTTCCTACCAATACCGTGATCAATCGAAACTCAAGTTTGCAACAAACAAAGGAGGCTCGTGGAGTAAATACGCTCCAGAGTCTGCAAATCCGGTAAGTAGCATGTATCCTGGATGGTATTCATCGCTGGCCATGGACCATGATGGTATGTTTCACATTGCTCATTACGATAGCAAAAGCGAAGATTTGCGATATTCAACAGGTAGTCCCAGCACAGGCTGGACCAACACATTGGTTGCCTCTTCTGGAAATACTGGCAAAAACCCCTCAATCGCTGTCGATGCTGCGGGTGATCCTCACATTGTCTACCGATCTTGGTCGAGTTGGAATTTGAAATATGCGACGCTTAATCCATCGTCGCCGAACTGGCAAATAAGCAATGTTGAGACGGGTAGTGATACTGGTGAATCGAATTCGATCTTCATCGATGACGAAGGTATGATCCATGTTGCCTACAGTGATGAGACAAATGATGTCCTCCGATATGCCAAAAAATCAACGGGTGTATTGGTTACGAATGAGGTTACAGTCAAGTTTGGTCAACTTGGTTCGGTAACAGCTGAAGTCATTGATGATTCGACAATCCGACTTACAACACCTGCAGTATCGAATCCAGGAACAGTTACACTATCTTTGATTGATCATGAAGGCGTCGAGCATGAACTTTCTTCGACGTTCGAGTTCATCGATCAGAATGACTTGGATGGGGACGGTGTTCCAAATTCCAACGACGATTGTGAAAACGATGCTGGAACCTCGACTCAAGATTTGAACGGCTGTCCTGACGACGATGGTGACGGATACAGCAATGCTGCTGACGCGTTCCCAAATGACGCCAACGAATGGATGGACAGTGATGGCGATGGTGTTGGCGACAATAGTGATGCTTTCCCGAACGACGCAACCGAAACGACCGATTCAGATGGAGATGGTGTTGGAGATAATTCCGATGCGTTCCCAATGAACGCCTTTGAACAGTTGGATTCGGATGGCGATGGTGTTGGAGATAATGGGGATGAATTCCCGAACGACGCATCAGAAACCAAGGATACGGATGGTGACGGTGTTGGTGATAATGCCGATATGTTCCCAATGAATGCGTTCGAGCAATTTGATTCCGATGGTGACGGTACTGGTGACAACTCCGATGCATTCCCGAACGATGCAACCGAATCGGTGGATTCGGATGGCGATGGTGTTGGCGATAATTCTGATGCGTTCCCCAACGATGGGACGGAAAGTGTCGATTCGGATGGCGATGGTGTTGGAGACAATAGCGATGCGTTCCCGAACGATAGCAATCGTTCAGCCGACACCGATGGCGATGGCGTCGATGACACGATGGACGATTGTCCTGAGAGTAATCAAACGGATTTGGTCGATGAGAGCGGCTGCGTGATCGAAATTGATTCCGATGGTGATGGTGTAGAGGATGAATACGATCAATGCCCTGAAGAGAATGCTACAGCCCTTGACCTCAACGGCGATGGGTGCTTGGACGATTCTGATGGCGATGGAGTCCTTGATCCCGATGATGATTGTCCCTCCACTGGGTTCGGACAAACCGTTACAGAGACGGGCTGCAGTGTTGCTCAACTTTCGTTGCTTGATACGGATGGCGATGGTGTTTCAGATTTGGATGACACATGTCCTGGGACGCCTGAAGGAACGACTGTTGATGCCTTTGGTTGCGAACTTCAAGAATCAGAAGGAGAAGACGAAGCAACCTCTGAAGCGGAATCCTTCTTTTCCGGCAGCGGAACGGTAACAACAACGCTTGGAGTCAGTGCAGTCCTACTTGCATTGTTTACGTTGCTTCAAACAAATGCAGCTGCAGCATTGCTTCCCGATGCATTCCGATGGGTTCAGGTGCTTCGTAAGAATTCAAAATTAACAAAAGAAGAGCAAAACGAATTGACGTATTTACAATCCATCGTTCAGGCGTATTACAACAATCCACAAGAATTGGTCGATGAGTTGAATCAACTGAAAGGCGACCTTACTGGGCGCTATACCAACAATGAGATCAAGAAACAGACTCGAGAGAAACTCTTCACATTGATCGAAGATTTGCTTGCATCCTCTCAGCGTGAATTGTATCAAATTGCTCACAATGATGCTTACTTCGGTTTGGCAGGTTCCATTGATTCAAAAGATCGAACGAAACTGCTCAATGAAAAATTAGCCATGTCAGACGGTTTGGAATCTACGGCAACAACTCAAGTGTATCAATCCGCAAATCAACCATCTCTTTCTGAACCTCCAGTGCATGAGGTTGGTTCAATCAAAGATGGTTATGAATGGTTAGAGTGGCCTCAAAACAGCGGTGTTTGGTGGTATCGAGGCGTGAACTCAAATGCCCTCTGGCAGAAATGGCAGTGAGACTTACCTGCCATGTGCATCTGGTTCATGCCTGATCGTTGTGCATATCGATGCCTTGCTCATCTTCTGCCAATTTCTCTTGTTTGGAGGCATCATTTCGCTCTTCACGGAGTTTGTCAAGGTAGGCTTGGGTAATGTCGCCTGTAACATATTGGCCATTGAAACATGAACTATCAAAGCCGTCAATGTTGGTTTCCTTGTGGCCAGTCACTTCTTCGAGATCATCCAATCGTTGATAGAACAACTTGTCTGAGCCGATGGTTGTGTTGATTTCATCGATCGATTTCCCATTCGCAATAAATTCGTCGACCGCTGGCATGTCGATTCCGTAGACGTTTGGATGTCGAACAGGAGGTGCTGCGGAAGCAAAGTAGACTTTCTTCGCACCGACTTCTCGAGCCATTTC
>JAPOIF010000034.1 GCA_029979085.1 Methanobacteriota archaeon
ACTATCGAATGCCATACCGAGCATAGCGAAGGTGTCTGCAAGCCCTTGAACACCAAGACCAATCGGTCGGTGGCGCATGTTGGAGTTACGAGCTTCTTCAACAGGATAGTAGTTCACATCGATGACTCGGTTGAGGTTACCTGTTGCATGGTAGGTCACATCGAAGAGGAGTTCATGATTGAACGAACCGTTCTCGACGTACTTTGGAAGAGCGATGGATGCGAGGTTGCATACAGCGACTTCGTCTGCTGAGGTGTATTCCATAATCTCTGTGCAGAGGTTGGAGGAGCGAATGGTTCCCAAGTTCTTCTGGTTGGACTTGAGGTTCGCAGCATCCTTGTAGAGCATGTACGGCGTCCCTGTTTCGATTTGGGCTTCAACGACCTTGTCCCATACTTCTCGAGCAGGAACGGTCTTTCGAGCCAGGCCTTGTGCCTCGTACGATTCGTAGAGTTCTTTGAATTCTTGACCATACGCATCTTGCAGTCCAGGACACTCGTTAGGACAGAAGAAGGACCAATCAGCATTGGCTTCGACACGTTGCATGAACAAGTCAGGCGTCCAAAGAGCGTAGAACAAATCACGAGCGCGCATTTCTTCCTTACCGTGGTTCTTGCGGAGATCAAGGAACTCAATCAAATCAGGGTGCCATGGTTCAAGATAGATCGCAATCGAACCTTTTCGCTTGCCACCGCCTTGGTCGACGTAGCGAGCTGTGTCGTTGAAAACACGGAGCATTGGAACGATTCCGTTCGAAGTACCGTTGGTTCCCTTGATGTAGGAACCCTTTGCTCGGACATGATGAATAGAGAGTCCGATTCCACCAGCAGACTTTGAAATCAAAGCACACTGCTTGAGCGTATCATAGATGCCATGAAGGGAATCATCTTGCATCGTCAAGAGGAAACAAGAGGACATTTGTGGCATAGGAGTGCCAGAGTTGAACAATGTAGGCGTAGCGTGTGTAAAGTAACCATTTGACATCAAGTCATAGGTTTGCAGTGCCTTCTCGATGTCACCGTGGTGAATACCAACTGCGACACGCATTAGCATGTGTTGTGGTCGCTCTGCAACTTCACCATCGAGGCGAAGGAGGTATGAGCGCTCAAGTGTCTTGAATCCAAAATAGTCGTAATTGAAATCACGATTGTAATCGATATGGTTGTTCAACACTTCAGCATTGGCCATGATGACATCGTAGACTTCTTCTGAAATCAGAGGAGCATGCTTCTTTGATTCTGGATCGATGTATTCTCGAAGATCCGTAATGACGTCAGTAAACACGTCCTTGGTTGAACGGTGAAGATCATCGACACAGATACGAGCAGCGAGTTTGCTGTAATCAGGATGTTGCGAAACCAGTGAGGCAGCGGTTTCTGCAGCAAGTTGATCAAGTTCTCGAGTCGTTACACCATCGTAGAGTCCTTCGATGGTCAATTTGGTGAGATTTGCTGGGTCGACCCAAGTAGGATCGAGCCCTTCAGCTAAACGTCGTAGTTTGTCGAGAATCGCATCGAAACGTACATCCTCTCTTTCGCCTTTTCTGTTTACAACTTGCATGGTCATTTTGCCTCATCTCCTGCTTGTTTCGGTGCGTGCGTATCTCCCTTTGTTCGCGGTCGGTTCAAAAGTCTTCGTCCATAGAAAACCGCTGTTGGACACTTCCGAGGGAAGCACCGTCCATGACACCGGATTTTTGGTACTCGCCAACTCGCTTCTCGAAGAAGTTGGTCTTACCTTGCATGGAGATCATCTCCATCCATGGGAACGGGTTGCTGACGTCGTACAACTTCGATGCTCCAAGAGAGATCAACAGTCGGTCGGCAACGAATTGAATGTATTGCTTCATCAAATCTTCATTCATTCCAATGAGATTGACGGGAAGAGCGCTGGTGACGAATTCGATTTCAATTTCAACAGCTTCTGCGATAATACGGTGAATAACGTTCTCAGGGGTTGGTCGCTCAAGTTTACCATGCAGCAAGCAGGCAAAGTCACAGTGCAATCCTTCATCTCGACTGATCAATTCATTTGAAAACGTCAGCCCTGGCATCAAACCACGCTTCTTGAGCCAGAAGATGGCACAAAATGAACCGGAAAAGAAAATCCCCTCGACAGCAGCAAAGGCAACCAATCGTTCTGCAAAAGAACCTCGCTTACGGGACAACCATCGAAGCGCCCAGTCGCCCTTGCGCTTCACTGAAGGTACTGTTTCAAGCGCCTTGAACAAGTGATTCTTTTCGTTGGAATCTTTGATGTATGTATCAATAAGGAGAGAATAGGTCTCAGCGTGAATGTTTTCCATCATAATCTGGAAACCATAGAATGCGCGAGCTTCAGCCCAGCAAACTTCGTTTGAGAAGTTGACAACGAGATTCTCGTTGACGATACCATCGCTTGCAGCAAAGAAAGCAAGAACGTGCTTGAGGAAGTGTTGCTCGTCTTTGTTGAGTTGCTCCCAGTCCTTCATATCCTCTGCAAGGTCAATTTCTTCTGCAGTCCAGAACGATGCAGCGTGTTGTTTGTACATCCCCCAAATGTCGTCGTGTTCGATTGGGAACAAAACGAAACGATCCAAGTTTTCTTGGAGCATTGGCTCGATGTGTTCTCGCGAGAGGTCTATCTCAATTCCGTCATCATTTCGGTTATGCTCGATTACCATATTGTCACCTTCCACCAACGCGCTGGAGTTTGTCCTCCATCCGAGATGGCACATAAATATGTGCATGCCAATGACACATAAAGTCCTGTTTTCAAGACGGTTGAAAGTGAGGGACTGCGCCAAGAATCCGGTTTTTTCGACCGATTTCTATAAGTACCGATTTTTTTGAAAGTAAGAGTGATATTTTTCAGCCGAATTTTACCTTTGTTTCCACTGGAACCGAATCAAAGACTCCTTGAACCACCGAGGAGAGGCAAAACCATGCGAAACACAATCCACGTCAAATTCGCAAAACTGAATGTAAATGCCCAACTTCCTACACAAGGAAGCGCACAAGCTGCAGGGTGGGATTTGTACGCACTTGAAGAAACAAAGGTCGTCAAAGGTGCGTCGGTTATGATACCCACGGGACTTGCTTGTGCTATTCCAGAGGGATGGGAGGGGCAAATTCGTTGTCGATCGTCTCTTGGAAAGAAAGGTATGATTCTTCCAAATGGGGTAGGTACAATTGATTCTGATTACAGAGGAGAGCTCAAAGTGCTCGCAACCTGGATTGGCGAAGGCGATTCGTTTACTGTTGGCAAGGGAGAGCGGGTTGCCCAGATGTTGTTTGCCCCAGTTCCACTCGTCCATATTGAAGAAGTCGCCCTTGATGAACTGGAATCAACACAGCGTGGAGAGGGCGGTTTCGGCTCTTCTGGACAGTATTGAGGATCGAGTATGCAATCCGTCGATATTCGTATTCTTGGCATCGTAGAATATACTGATGCACTGGAATTAATGTCGGCATTGCAACAGCAACGGATCAACGAAGAGATTCCAGACACGATTCTCTTTTTGGAACACCCAGAAATTGTCACTGTAGGACCTCGTGCTCGAAACGATGGGATTGCTCCACCATCTGATTACAAAAGTCACCCTGTTGACCGTGGGGGAGGACTTACATGGCACGGCCCTGGCCAGCTTGTTGTCTATCCAATCATCCATTGGAACCAGGATGATGAGAGATCCGTTTCCGATATCATTTCAAAAATTGAATCATGGGTCATTGCTGGATTGGAGACCCTCGGTATCGTAGGATACAGGGACGAGCGTATGCAGGGCGTATGGGTCGACGACAAGAAGATCTGTAGTATTGGTTTGTCCTTTCTTCGATGGGTTAGTCGACACGGGTTGACAATCAATTATGACACACCCAATGGTCGTGTTGAGAACCTCGCAGGGTGTGGCCTTACAGAGGCGACAACAACATCACTTTCCAATTTAGGAACGAGGGTTACAAGACAACAACTTGAAGATGCTTTACTTCAGTCGATTTCAACCATACTGGATCGACATTGAATGTGAGGAAACAAACAAGTGCATATATGAGAATGGCTGGATTTGATAACATGGGAGAGGTCGTTCTCGGGATATCGGGTGCAAGTGGTGCCATCTATGGTGTGCGTCTTGCGCAGGCACTGAACGAACTTGGTGTCGGCATTCGACTCGTTGTTAGTGATTCAGGTCGCATCACACTCAAGCATGAATGCGAAACAACTCCAGAGGCCCTTGCAGAAGAGACTGGCGCCATCCTCGAGGAACAAGCCAATATCGGTGCGAAGTCTGCTTCAGGCTCGGCACCCATTGACGCCGTTGTCATATGTCCTTGTTCTGGGACGACCCTCGGAAAACTCGCAGCAGGTATCGGTGATAACCTCATTACACGTTCTGCCATTGTTGCCATGAAGGAACAGCGTAAACTCATCATCGTACCTCGTGAGGCACCCTATGCAACAGTCCATCTTGAAAACATGGCCAAACTATCAGGTTGGGGCACCGTCGTGATCCCAGCATCACCTGGATTCTACAACCACCCAACATCCATCGATGACATGGTCGATTTCGTTGTTGCGCGTATCCTTGACCAAATCGGTCTTGAGCATACCATCGGCAAGCGTTGGACGGGCGAAGAGTTGGACGAATAAGACACAAAAAGCCAACGGGTTCAAATGAGCAAACCGTTTCTTGGTTTTCATGAGCACCGGCGATTCGCTTGAATCCTTGACGGTTGAGCAACTCAAAACAAAGCTCGAAGAGCGTGGCCTCTCAAAATCTGGCAAGAAAGCAGAACTCGTTGAACGACTTCGCGTCGCCGATGAGGCAAACGTCATTGAGTTGGGTAGCTCGTTCTGGAGTCGACAAGTCATTGGCCAATTTAGTCTCGCTCAAACGGTTGGTTCTGTGGCTGCAGTTCTCCTTCTCATGGTCGTTGTCTTTAATCCCTCCATTCTTGGATTTGGTGAGGATGAACCCGTCTACCAACCGATTGGGTTTGATGCAAGTCAAACACGTTGGTATGCCCAAGAACTCGTCAATCTGGGACACCCAGAATGGGAAGGCCGTATGTCAGGAAGTCCTGAAGAGGCGGCTGGCGCACAAATGATTCTGGATAACCTTACTGAAATGGGATACTCGCCACAATTGAATACCTATCCTGTCCCGATGTTTGCCATCAACAGCGCACCAGTACTCTCGATGTGCATACCGCCTGCAGGAGGACTCTTCGGCGCCCCAGTTACGGGAGCTTCTTGCAACTCCGGTGCAGGAGCCCAAATCACCACATTCGAACACCGAACCAATTTTGTTCTGCAAGGATATTCAGGTTCTGCTGACATTCAATTTGGTCAAGAAATGGAATTGATCGACCTTGATGATGGAACGAACGACGGATTATGGACTGATGCATCGGGCAAGGTCGGCATCATTCGTGGTGGAAGCAGCATTGATGGAAACACGGGGATCTACATCAAAGCAGCAGAATTTGGGTTGGCTGCTATCCTACGAATCAACAATCAATCGAATTGTGGACAAATCGTTGCTGATGATTGCATTCCAATCTTCAAATCAATTCGAGTCGATGAAATGAAGGCGGCCAATAGTGGTTCAATCCCAGAGGATATTCCGTTCATTGCCGTTTCCAACAATACTGGAAATCAGATGCTTGAATTGGCTTCTCAAGGTGCATTTTTGCGATTGTTTTCAGATGTCGATAATGCTGGTGAACTTTCTGTAAGTGTCCCATGTGGTACACTCTACGGCAAGAGCGAAGACCTCATCATCGTAGGAGCGCATCACGATACGGTGTATCATGCACAGGGAGCGGTGGATGACACATCGGGAACCGCAAGCGTTCTTGAGATGGCTCGCCAGATTGCTATGATCGCCAATGAGAGTGGAACACCGGAGTACACGCTGCGCTTCTGCACATGGGGCGGAGAAGAGGAAGGCCTCTGGGGCAGCAAAGCCTACGTCGGTGCAAACGCCAACGAACTTGCGAGAAACCTTCGTTTGTACGTGAACTTGGACATGAACCATGTTGACATCGACCCAGCAAGTCGCGGCAACAGTCTTCGATTCTTCTCGAACTCAAAAGAAGACATTGATGCAATGAAAGATGTTCTCGATGTTCTTGAGAAAGAGCGAGAAGACCTCTTCCCGAAGTATTCTGTGTCGACCGGGTTGTATCAAGGAGCACAAGGCGAACCTGACGGCATGCCCTACAATTCCGACCACGGCCCATTCGTGTACGATTTACCCGATGGAGTAACAGGAAATGCGTTGGTCTGTTATGGATCAGGATCTTGGGAATATCACACCTATGCAGACACCATGGATCGATTCAATGAGGAATCCCTTGGCGTATCCGTCATCGCTTATGGAACCTACATCCGTCACCTTGCTTGGCCTGTCTTTGAATGAGCGTTGAGTTCAAGAAGGCAGTGCGAGTGGGTTGTTCATGGTAAAACCGAGCGCACACGCTTCGCACATTTTGGTCGCTTCAAAATCAGAAGCAGTTCAAATCTCTGAGAAGATTGGAAAACTCAAGGATTTTGAAAAACTTGCTCGCAAAAAATCGACCTGTCCATCCTCTCAACGTGGCGGCGATCTCGGTTGGTTCCGAAAAGGAAACATGGTTCGCGAGTTTGAGGAGGCCGTATGGAGAACGCCTCTCAAAACGGTTTCAACACCGGTCAAAACCCAATTTGGATACCATCTCATATGGGTTCATGAACGCGATGAGGAGTGAGCGACATGCCCATCTCGGTTGGCTTAGACAATTATCTCGTTCATGGTGTACACGGATTTTACGATGAGGAACATCTGAACTCTCAACCGTTCAACATCTCCATACGTGTCGATCTTTCCAGTACAGTTGAAGATGGGAAGATTGGAACCACGGTTGATTATGCTCAACTTCAACAAGCCGTCGATGCTGTTGTCTTGAATTCTGAACCAATTCGCTTGCTTGAGACCATGGCACATCGAATTGCCGAGATGATTCAATCCTCTGAGAACGCTGAAACCGTGTTTGTTCGAATCGAAAAGCCAGAAGCACCGCTCCCTCATCCTGGCGGATTGCCATTCATTGAATATACCTGGAATCGTTGATTTTTGTTTCCTCAAATGGGAGGATTCAAAGGCCTGAGCCTCCAAGGCATGCCATGGATTCTCCGAGCCGAGTCTATGTTCCATCCGTCCTTGAGGCGGACGGAAACGCAATCGGCATGGGCTGTTTTAGTACGGAGCAAATCGCATGGGAAGTGATGAAAACCTTCCTTGGGAAAAGCGAGCAAATGAATCTAGAACAAGCAACAATCATCGCATGGGATGTTGATGTTGTCGGAGAAGATGGCATGACGATATTGACCAAACTGGAAGGAAAGATTTGCCCAGTCTGTCAACGAAAGACCTTCTGGGTTGACCTCGAACATCTCTCGGCTTTGTGCTATGGATCCCAATGCTCTGCATGGATTGAACAGAGTACCGTCGATCCTGAAATCATTGATTGTGGGTGGCCACCACTACGTTTCTTGAAGCAAGTCAAAGAGATTGAAGAAGCATACAACGAATTGCGAACCATTGGAGCTGATGTACTTGCTTCGACCGATGAACATCCGGATACAGTGACGCAGTCGATGTACGAGTCCACCTATTGACAAGGAAATAATTCACATTTCTTCGATTGGTGTTATTCCCAATCCCTCAAGGCCAGAGCGCATGAGTTCTCGAGCCATTTCACTGATTGAAAAAGCGAATCCATCGACTTCCCCATCTCTGACGACTGGACAATCTCGATAGAATCCATTGTATGCATTCGCGAGTTCAAGCATGTGGAGTGCAAACAAGTGTGCTTTCTGTTCTCGTACGGAACGTTCGAGGACATCATTGTGCGTACACATCAGCCGTAACAACTCTACCAATCCTTCTGGCATCGATTCCACCGATGGACATTGAACAGGAGATGTAGGAAGTGTACCAGCACGCTTTGAGATGGAACAAGCACGCGTATGAGCGTACATGATGAACGGAGCAGAACCCGCTTCGAAAGCCAGCGCTTCCTCCCAGCGGAACGTGAATCCTTTCTCAGGACTTACCTTGATGATGTTAAATCGAACGGCAGCTGTTCCAACCGCTTCAGCAATTTTGGCAACTTTCTCATCGTCGTATTCTGGACGCAGCTCTCGAACAACAGCAGATGCTTGTGCATGTGCCTCTTCCAAAAGATCGTCCATGAAAACCACGTTACCCCTTCGAGTACTCATCTTGCCCTCGGGTAATTTAATGAATGAATAAAACAAGACTTCGGGTCGTTTTTGGTTCAGTTCTTCAAGCGTAAGGCCAACTTGCTTTGCTTGCAACTTATGATCTTCACCAAGAACGTTAACCAGGCGATTGGACTCGCCCCATTTCCACATGTGGTAAGCAACGTCACGTGTGGCATAAAGACTCGAACCATCTCCCCTTCTATAGAAAAATTCAGTCTTGCCCTTGAGTCCACGTTGGCCAAGATCGAGGAAGCCTGCACCGTTGTCAGCAGTACCTGCGATTTCCAGCGCATCCAAAGTGCTCATCAAATCTGCAACGGTGCCATCAACAACAAACCTCGATTCCTTCGTGAAGGTATCATAGGAAATACCCAGTCGAGAAAGTGTAGCAAGCATTCCATCAAGAACAGGCGTGTATGCTGATTCAAAGGATTCTAAGACGCCAAGATCGCCGTGTTCACTTGCGTGTACCAGTGTACCGATTTCGTTCTCGATCTGCGCCTTTCTATCCTCATCAGCGTCCTTTCTCAAAACCTGTGCCGCCTGATACCAGCGAACCCGTTGGTGGTCGGCTTTCGTCAACCATCGTTCCGAGGGTGGTTCTCGATCTGAGAGGAGTTCATTCACCTCGTCCTCGGAAAGATTCTCAAGAGCCCAGGCAAGAACACCTACCTGTTTACCCATATCATCGACATAATATTCTGCTCGGACATCATCACCGTGAAGCCTGTGCAAACGAACCAATGTATCACCCAATATGGCATTTCGAGCACGTCCAACGTGGAATGGACCATTCGGATTTGCTGACGTGTGTTCAATGAGAACGTTCTCACCAGTTCGACCAGAATTCTTGAGAGCAGATCCAACATCGACTTGATTGGAAAGGACAGAATCAGCTAACCACTCAGGGTTCGCTGTGAAGTTCAAGTACCCGTTCACGGAAGAAACGTTCAGTAAGGCCTCAATGGATGGAAATTGTTCGGCTAAGTCATCAGAAATGGCTTGTGGTGCTTTTTTGAGTATGGAAGCAAAAGGAAAACACGGCAGAGTCAAATCACCTTGACTGGCCTCACGACTCGGCTGGAGCAATGGATCCCATGCCGCTTTGTCAACACCCATTTGAGACAGAATAGCCTCCAAGTGGGGCGATATCTCTGCTCGAAGTAATTTCATTTGAACGCCTCACATCATTGGATAACGAAGAATTGCAGCAAGGCCGCCAAAGCCATGGGCAAGTTGTGCACCCTCTTCTGTATCGATGGAAATAAAGGCGATTTCACTGTTGGATTTAGCCGACATTTCACTGAGGACATCGATCAGAGATGTATTGGACAGTTCCTTATGTGAGTCGTTACCTACTCCGCACGAAGGACACTCCGGGAGCTCTTCTGTACGGGAAAGCGAAGACGTCCATGCGTGTCCACACGCTCCACATTCAATTTCAACGGAATTCTTTCGCATGCTTTCGGAAATGAGGAGTGTGTCTACAGCACCTTGGTCGAGCGCTTTTCGGATCATCATCTCACCATACGTTGCACGTGGTTGTGCTTTGATCAATTCACCGAGGAAACGGTTCATGATTTGACGCTCAGCATCCAACTCAATTTCACCCATCAAGGCACCAGCGTTGTCCACCAGTTCGCGCACGCCCGATTCGTTGGAATAACCAACATCGAAATGGGTCTTTGCAATCTTCTTGGCAATTTCATGGTGGAAATATTCGTTTCGAACAACGTAATCTTTCGTCGCACCTGGACCACCAATAATGATGGCCTGAATGTTTTCAAGATTCGGTAACCAATACGAACAAGCATGTTCCGTTGCCCGCTTGAAGAAATTGTGGGCTGCTTCTTCAATCAAGCGTTCGAAACGTTGAGCTGATTGACCACCTTGTCGGTGTTTCCCCATGATGTTAGAAACCAAATGTTCCTGAACGTGAATACGCTTTCCAGAGGCAATCCCGTAAGCGGCTTCAGAACGATCAATCACAAACAAACCGTAGGAGCGCTTGTCGACAAGCATGTCCTCCAGTTGCGTTAATTCAAACGATGAATCGCAACGATAACGGAAGGAGAGCAATGCTTGAGGAGGGTCATCGATAACCACCGTAGTCTGTCGAGTCTTGTTGTTTCCAACGATGATTGCTCCAGTAAACAGAGCGATTCCTCGCTCACCTGCGTTCTTGAATCGCGAGAGGGATGAGATTGCAGACTCGATGGCGCCTTGGACATTCTTTCGGGTGGACTTCGATTTGATGTTCGCAGCCTGCCCGTGTTCATTTTGAAGCAAGGAACGAGCATCGCTTATTTGGCGATCTGGAGGGATGATTACTGTTACAAGTTCAGTGCCGAATCCCTTCATTTCTCGAAGATCCTCAAGAGCCAGTTTGAGACGAAGTCTTCTCGTTGCTAGTTCACCATCGTCCGACAACGTTTGACCCCCTATCTGTTGGGGTCGAACCAAGGGTTTTCAACTCTCGCCTTGGATTTGATAGGACAAGCCATAAGAAACGCCTTGACGAGGCGTTTCTATGGTCGCACCAACCATCATTGCACTTGGAGGTTCGCTATTGTACGGCGGCCATGATGTCAAGACATGGCTTGGACAACTCCGCCAGACGATTGTTCATGTCGAGGGGAATGGCCGAAAAATTGGTCTTGTTGTTGGTGGCGGAAAACCTGCAAGAGACGGGATTCAACTCGCACAAAACCTCATTTCAGACCGTTTCAAACTTGATGAAATCGGTATTGCAGCAACCCGATTGAACGCAACCGTGTTGCAGACCATGTTGGCCGAGATCGGTTGCAATGTTGCAAACGTTATTCCAACAACGACCGACGAGGCAGCAGGTTTGTTCGAGCAATACAACATCGTCGTCATGGGAGGAACCAAACCAGGACATACAACAGATGCAGTGAGTGTTGCTTTCGCTCGCGATGCGGGTGCAGCACATGTCATCATTGCGACCAACGTATCGCACGTTTACACGGCTGATCCACGTACCAACGATGACGCTGAGCCACTTGAAACGCTTACGTTATCCCAACTCCAGGACATTACTGGCAAAGATGCCCTCAAGCCTGGTCAAAGCGCTGCCGTTGACCCAATTGCAGTCAATTGGGCCATCGAGTGTGGGTTAAGAATTGGCGTTCTTGATGGACGTGACATCCGTCGGATTGAAGATGCATTGGAAGGACGCCCATTTGAGGGAACCTTGGTTCAACCGGAGTGATTTGATGGTCGATGCATCCGCAGTGAAGCAGAAAGTCAAGAACATGCCAAAGCGTTCGAAGGCGATGGCTCACATACCATCGCACAAGCATTGTCGTGTGTGTGGCATCGACATATCTGCAAAGGCCGAAGAGCGCGTTTGTAAGGATGAAGATTGCATCAAGAAGTACGAAAAGGATGAGAGAAATAAAGAACGAATGCGAGTATGGATGTTGATTTTCTTCGGCATCTTCGCCTTCCTAACCATCTTACCAGTTCTGGCTCGATTGATGTAATATTAGCGAGACCTGTGCCAACCTTCAGGCAGGACAAGCGGATCGACCACTTGCGCTGCTTTGACTTTACGAACGACTTCCAATCGCAGGGCTTCGAGACCAACGTTTTCCAAGGCACTCATCGTTGGCCGGCCTTCATCATCATGGAGAAGTGGCAATTTTGGCTCTCCTTGCGAACCATTGTCTCGCCAGCGTTCTTCTGATTCCTTGACGAAGTCCCAATCTTTTGGAAGAGGTTTGAGTGCATCGGCCTTGGAACTTACGACCAACAATTCTGTACCTGGCAAGAGTCGTTCAACATCCTCCAAGAGATTCATCTGATCCTCCCAAGACATCCCGCATGTCTCGGTTCGATCAATGAGGAACAAGACCAAACTACCGATGTGCTCCAAGGCTGCAATCGCTTGCAATTCAATGGAGTTTCGCTCATCCATCGGCCTGTCCAACAATCCCGGAGTGTCGACCATCTGGTGTTGAAGGCGTCGATGTGTAAAGTGGCCAATGTGAATCTGTTTGGTCGTAAACGGATAGTGATTGACTTCCATGTTTCCTGAGGACAAGGCACTGATGAAAGCGGACTTACCAACATTCGGAGCGCCACAAACGACGATCACCGGGAGGCTACTATCGATTTGAGGAAGAGCTTTCAGGATTTCACGTGATTCGTTCAGCCATTTCAAAGAAGGTCCTACTCTGCCCATGATTGAGCCAATGCGTCCATAGGCTTCACGCCGGGCTTCGTGCATCAATTCGATACGTGCAGTACGGACAATCTTTCGGCTGTTTTGGGTTGCAATTCGTTGGACTTGAGAAGCACCCCATTGCAACATCGACAAGTGGTGACGGTAATCATCGGTACCAACACAAGCCTCGATCATAGCAACATCAAATTGTGGCGATTGATCCAACGAGGGCCAGGTCTTCACCGTCTCAGTCAACATCGTATGAATGATATCTGCTGCAGTTTGTACCATTCGAGTCATTTGTTTACGTGTTCGGAACACACGATTTGGGTCTTCAACACGGTCTGCGGCTTTGCGAGCACGTGAGAACGCCTTGTCGAGAACTTCGTCCTCGAACAAGACCGTTGGTAACTGCCGCCACGTTACTTTCATCGGAACCCCAAATCAAGCGGAGCGTCAACCCTTGAAGAACCCCTCACCCAGTTCGGTGGACGAAGAAAGAAATTGCACATGGTTATGTAGGGTCGCCAACCAGACATCATCATGCCGAAGAAATCAAACAAGGTTGACCTTCCAGATTGGGCTATTGGATTGTGGAATGACCTTGGTTCTCCTTCTCTTGAGAAACTTCAAGGAGTCCATAATGGAGATTTGCTGGAACGACGAAATGGACTTCGTCGAGACGATCTCGTTGAGATTCTCATCGATGCTCGTGCTTTGCTACCCGACACCGACCCATGGGTTCGTGGACGATTGATTTCATCTGGAAAGACAAGTCTCGAAATTCTTGATGGTGATGGCGTACAACGATTCATTGCAAGGGATACCATCGTTCAAATCGTCTTGATTGCACACACACGTCCTGCGTACATCGATGACAAAGAACTCCTTGCCTTTGAACGTGAAGATATGAAGCGACGATCAACGCTGCATGAGAAGGTTGAGAAAGAAACCACCGGCAACGATGACGCACATCTTTGGGGATGAAGGTATGAATGTCCCTGAAGGATGGTCAATCCAAGAAAACCATCTGATGCGGGAATTCTCCTTTGAGGACTTTTCACAGGCAAAAGCGTTTGTCGACGCGATTAGTGATGTTTGTGAACGCAAAAATCATCATGCAGATTTGCATTTTGGCTGGGGATATGTTGTTGTTGAACTCACAACGCATGACGAAGGAAAAGTGACATCCCTCGATATCGATGTTGCAGAAGCCATCAATGCCATTGAGGGATGATCATGCCAAGCGACCCAAAAGGCCGTGATGCTCCAGGCTATCACCGTCATGTGTTCATTTGCGGTCACGAGCGTCCTGAGGGTGCAGCACGCCCATCATGCAAAAACAGGGGGAGCCTAGAATTGCTCGCAAGCATCAAAGCTGCAGCCCGTGAAGAACAACTCTCCAACATTCGGATTCAGAAATCAGGATGTTTAGATTTCTGTGAAAATGGGATTGCTTGTGTTGTTTATCCAGAATCAATATGGTATCGATTGAACACTGAAATTGACATCAATTCCATGATTCAACACCTCAAAGATGGAACGATTGATTCCACGTTGGTGATGGAATTCGAGAATTGATCACAACTTGACTGGTCGAGTTGCACCACACGCTTGACACTTGAGCAGCGTCGTACGATCTTCTTTGATGAAGTGTGTATCCGGTGCAGAACATTGACTGCACTTGATGTAGGTGTTAACATAGCCAACAATGGCTTTTTTCAGACGCTTTGGTGGAATTCGTCCTTTGAAGCGTGCGCGGGGACCATCACGGGAGCCAGAGGTACCCAACTCATTCAGGATGTATTGGTAGACGTGATTATCATCACGATCCATCATTCCAACAACTTCAGTGAAGTTACGAAGAATGGTGTTGGAACCTTCAATCATGATTTGAGGTTCTGGCAATCGCCATCGAGCACGAGATGAAATATCCTCTGGGATATTGTCACGTGCTCGGTTCAGCAACGTCTCGTAATCAAAGTCGGTCATGATGACGCCTGACACCCCTTTCTCTTCAAGTCTTTGATGAAAAATATGCAAAGCCTTCATGGAGGTAAGCATGTTCGCTTAACACGATAACATGACGCTGAGTATTGAAGAGTTGAAAACCATCGCCAAGAATTTGCGGAAGGATGGACTCAATTCGCAACAAATTGCGGATGAATTGTCCCTCTCTCAAGACACCATCCAATGGCTTCTTACCGATTCAACTTCGGAGCGCCCAACAGACGTTCGTGTCGGATGGCGGACGATCGGCGTTCGACCTGCTCGTATTACTGCAATCGGTGACATCATGGCGGACGTGGTCATGGAAGAAGTCGAAGAAGTGGATACGATTGTTGGAATTTCGATCAATGGAATCGCCTTTGCTCATGAAGTGGCTCAGGCTCTCGATGTAGAGGTTGCGATTCATCGAAACGTCGATGGAGAACCGGGAGCGGGCGCACTATCAAACAAATACGGCCAAGTTGGTGGCGGAAAGAAAGTGGTCATCATCGATGACGTATTGTCCAGTGGCGTAACAATGAGCCACACCATTGCGGCGATTCGCGCATCAGGTGGTGACGTGGCACTTGCACTTGTTCTTGTCAACAAGACCGTGCGAAATGAAGTGGACGACGTTCCACTACGAGGCTTGATTCGTGCCGTACCTGTCTGAGGTGAGTT
Source organism: Methanobacteriota archaeon (assembly GCA_029979085.1). Taxonomy (GTDB): domain Archaea; phylum Thermoplasmatota; class Poseidoniia; order Poseidoniales; family Poseidoniaceae; genus MGIIa-L2. The sequence continues at coordinate 15,110 of JAPOIF010000034.1, forward strand.
CATGCACTGGTCGGATGTTGTCGCTCAACGGCTTTCCGAGAGAGGTTCAAAGCACATCGTCTCTACAGGAATCACTCCAAGTGGAGAGTTTCACATTGGGCATCTCCGGGAAATTCTGACCGGTGACATGATCACGAAAGCTGCCAATAAAGCAGGTCTGGACGTCGAATTCGTCTTCATTGTGGACAGTGCCGACCCGCTACGAAAGGTCTACTCTTTCCTCGATGATTCGTATTCAAATTACATCGGCCATCAACTCAAGCAAATACCACCTCCTGATGAGGATGGACGTCCAGATATGGAACGATTTAGCCAAGGCATATCGTACGCTGACCATTTCCTTGAACCGTTCAAACAGGCACTTCAGCAGATTGATGTCCGTCCAAGATTCATTGACAACTTCGACGCATATGCATCGGGGAAATTTGCGGAGACTGCACGTATTGCTTGCAACAATGCTGACAACATTCGAGAAATCATTGAACGCGTCTCGAGCAGGGAACTTTCTGATGATTGGTTCCCTTGGAATCCAATTGATTCGAAGGGCTCCATCGATGGAGTTCGTGTGACTGGATGGAACGATCCAATTGTTTCATGGGTCGATTCAGAAGGCAATGAGGGTACAAGTGATGTCACGA
>JAPOIF010000035.1:0-5385 GCA_029979085.1 Methanobacteriota archaeon
CCTCATTGGTGGACGTGGCGACATGAAAACAAGTCCTTGCATAAGGGCGATTTTTCAGATGGTGTTGTTATCCTTCACCAATACGACGAAGGGCGTTCGACAGCAACCGTCGAGGAGTGCATTCCAAGAAACGATTCTGGCGATGTTGAACCAACAGGAGAAATGCGAACGATTCGATTCGATGGCCGCGGAAAAGAATCACTTGAAGCCCTTCTTGATGAGGGGCATCAAGGACCTATCTTCCTTGGAAGCGCGATGATGAATCGTGATGTTTGGCGTGTTGGACCATGGTGCGACGTACTGCCTTGGTCGCCTATTCCTGATTCAGGTACGCCTTGATTTCTTCAACAGCATTTGCATCTTCAATGCCATTTGGTGACAACAACCATTGGAGGTAACGAGGATCGAGCTCATTCAATTCTTCGAGATGTCGTCCACGGTGTCGTCCTACAGCGAGAACCATATGCGCACCATCCCGTCGAACCATTCCGTTTGGGTCGACAAGTTCCAAGTCATCCAGTTGTGGCCCAAGATCGGATTGTACTTTTGCAGTCGAACCAGTCGCACACCACTGTTCCACTTCTTCAAGGGACTTCCGAAAGTAACTCGGGTGGTCAAGCCCAAGTTTCCAAAGCAATAGCAACGATGCAGCAGCATCTGCCGAAGCAGTGTGTGCATTTTCAAGCGAGATGCCATGACGGCTGCATTGTGATCCAAGTCGATGTGGTCGAGGCAATTTCAATCGACGAACCATTTCCAGTGTATCGAGAACAGCTTTAGGTTCAGGAGGTAATGCTCCAATTCGAAGGAATTCATTCCTTAGCATTGGAAGATCGAATTGCCTGACATTGTGACCGATGAGAACACAACCTTCGATCAATTCTGCAACACGCTCTGCGATCTCAGAAAAATCGGGCTGCCCTCGCACATCTGCATCAGAAATGCCATGGATTCGCTGAGAATCGTAAGGAATTGGACGTCGTGGATTCACGAGTTGGTCGTAGGAAATCTCAGTCCCATCTTCATCAGAACCAATCAACGCTAACTGGACGATACGATCTCGGGACGTGCTCACCCCGGTTGTCTCCAAATCGAAAGCGAGAACCCGTTCGCCTTCTAGCAGTTCCATATCCACAACGAATCGAGCGCTGTTGAAGAACTATCGCTTGAACCATGTTGTTCTGCAACAATTCGGCATTGGGCTTAAAGAACAGTTCACTATCCCTTCGGTTATGGGTTTTCTTCGGCGTTTTTTTTCCAAGCAGAATGAACGCCCTGAAGGTGAAGAACGTGAACGAGTTGAGGAACGAATGCAATCCACACTCAAGGAGCAGTATCAACATGACATCGAAGAAGATGTTTCATCGATTGAATCCATCCTCGAAGGTAAGGAGGACAAACCCGAGGAATCGACAGTTCTACCAGCTCCAGATTACGATGAACACGATGCCACTGTTGATGATGTTCTTGCCGACTTGAAAATGGAGAGCTTTAGCGAAAAAAATACGGTCGAACATGCATCGGTTGAAGACATCGGAAACCACCTTGAATCAGCAATCGTTGTTGGTGATGTTCCGGATGAGGTCTCGTTCGAGGCGGAGGAATAAATTGTTCTTTGAATCCATCAAAATGTGTGCAGAAGAACAACATGGTTAGATATAGGACGGGATTGAGGAAGAAGTATGCAAGGGAATTCAGCACCATTTCGTGGTTTGTTTCTCATTGCAATGATGCTCTCTCTTTCACTCGCAGGTTGCTTAGGCGCACTTGATTCAGCAACAAAGCCCCGAGCCACCCTTGAAGCATATCCTCTTCTTATTCAAGAAGGAGAAATGGTGACATTTGATGCTCGAGATTCCGATGCGATTGAAGGCATCATTACCGCATACCGCTGGGACTTTGGAGATGGTGAAACGACGGAAACGGTAACTGGTTTTACATCACACACATACGATGTCTTTGGCGCATACACCGTCTCGCTCGAGGTCGAAAACGACCAGGGTGGAATCGATGAAGCCATGACGGTTATCATCGTCAATGGCGTACCAACCATTGACCTCGTACTGCCAGAGAATCCACGTGCAGGTGATGCGGTTCTTCTCGATGCCTCAGGTTCAACCGATCCTGAATCAGCAGAACTGTCCTATCAGTGGGATTTGGATTGGGGCGTTGATTCAGATGGTGATGGTGATGGACGAAACGATGTCGATTCAACCGATTCCCAAACGCTTCTTGCCACAAATTCGAGTGGCGTGTACGTTGGTTCATTGACCATTGATGATGGACAAGGTGGTGTTGTTACCGAGATCTTTGAAATCAATGTTTCAGCACGACAATTCAACATCGAATGGAAAGAAAAGGTCATTGAACAATCCTGGTCTGAATACTTGGATGAAGGTGAAGAATGGACGGAAGAAATTCTACCAGGCCAACAAGGAAGAATCCTTTCCTTTGAAGCCATCCTTGAACTCGAAGACGATATCCTCCAACCGTATGACAATTTTTCCCTCATGATTTCGATTCCTGAAGACGGATTCAAAGAAGAGGCTGAAACAGAGGGGGGAAACATCACGCGCTCTGAAAATGCGAAGGCAACCATTACAGCGAATGATTTGAATTCTCGTGGACTTGACGAAGTCATCGAAGCTGACTCAGAAGAAATGGTTCTTCGAATGCTTCTTGACCGGCCAGGGCAGAGTTTTGGCCAAGGCCAATGGGCGTTGTTTGTTCGAGCCATTCAGACCAATCCTGACTCTACGATTGACCTCCTTCCAGACCCCGATCCAGGGAACGATTGGACGTTAACTCTGCGAATTGTCATTCATGAACCAGTGATTACTGAAATTGCATTTGAGTAGGATACGACGAAAAGGGTTTGAATGGCCGATGTGTGGAAGGACTGAGTGGCATGGTTGAATCAGTCGAAATCAGTCGAGTCAATATTCGAGACACACTTTCACTTGATCTCTCCGTTTGGATGAATCATCCGGATGATATGGATTTCAGACCATCACTCTCATGCAAGGAAAAAACGTTCACAATCTCATCGATTACCTCAGGGGAAGCCCTTGCAAGTATTGATTTGGATGATGAACAAATGCAAGCGCTTGAAGCATCCCTAACAGCTGAACTTCGCGTCAAATTCCAAGTTCATGGTATGCATGGGCGCCTCAACAAAATTGCACCGATCATTGCGGATGGAAAAGCCAAGAAACTCGCAACCGCCAATTGGAAGACCGTTCAACCGGTCAGAATGGAATAGGGAAAACCCCCATTTGTTTCATAAGTGTAAACGCTAAGATTTGCGTTTATGTCTCCAAGAAGATTGGGTAAAGGTTCCCAAAAGAAAGCACGTTTTGAACGACTGAAAGAAGAAATTATGCGGTTTGTTACTGCAAACCCTGGATGTTCTGCTCAATCCATTGTTGCAAATCTAGCCCATGACCGGACAATGAGAAATCATGGTCTCACGCCTCGCAAGATCGGTTTCTTCATTCCTCGTCATCTTGCAGATCGGCTAACATGGTGGCAAGATCATCGTGCTGGTCGGCGCGTGTATGGTTGTCTTGAATCTGAAGAATCCGATTGAAACACCTTTCAATGCAGGCTCGTTCTTTAAATTCAATACTGCTGCAGTGTTATTCATGGACTACGATTCAATGACCCTGTTGGATTTGAAAAAACTGTGTAAAGAACGAGGCCTAAGAGTTGGGGGTCGAAAGGATGAGGTTGTCATTCGACTCATGGAATATGACGAGGATCTAGGCGGTGGCGTTGCTCCAAGAGCCACTGCAATTCCGCAGGTTGTACCAGGTGGGGCAGTTGCAGTCTCCCCACAGCAAGCCACCCAATTCGTCGTCATTGGAAATGACAGCAACTCAGGTCTCGCTTCGACGATGGGTACGTTCATCATGATCTACGGGATTTTTCGCATTGGTGTTGTTTTCTTTTTGGGAATGTTTTGGGACGACTTCATGAATGAGTACATCATTGAATCCATCCTTGCTTTCCTGATTGGTGCATTTTACGTCTTTGGTGGAATGATGGTCATTGCCGGATATCGAAATGGCGTGTACTTGGTTTTGGGTACATTGGTCTTTTCAGGGATGTTATCGTTCGTCTTTAATGACGAGTGGAGTCCACTGTCAATTGGTTTGGATGGTTTCACTGCACCAGCATACACATTCTTCTGTTCAGCGTTTTGTATGATTCTGACCGCAATGCCACTCCTAGTGGCTCCTTCCGAACTCAGAGATGGGTGGCCTGAGGGCATCCAACGAATCGTTGACAATGTTTCGAGCCCTTCGAACGATTCGGGAAAAAAGAAACTTAGTTGCACAAAGTGCAGCCAATCGCTTCGGGTTCCAGAAGGATTCTCCGGAAAGGTTCGATGCCCTAGCTGTGAAGCAGTCATCGAAGTCTGAGTATTCACTCGGAGAATTGCTTTGCCATTTCTCTTCTCGTTTCTTCAGGATCGATGAACATCGCACCTAGGATGACAACGGTTTCCAACAAGGCAGCGATGTAGAACAGTGTTGAATAATCAAATCGTGCTGCAAGAGGCGCTGTTAATTGGTAGCCGATAATTGCTGAAAGATTCATCATGGCCATGTAGCCTGTAAACTGAGTTCCACCGACTTCTGTCCAAGTAATCCGCATCATGAGCGAGTAAATGTTGATTGAAACCATCGCCCAAACAAAGGTCTGAAGACTCCAAACCGTCATCATGAACAATCCATTGCTCCACAACGATTCATTCATACCCCAAAATGTTGTAATGAGCGCCGTCGTGAAAGCAGCATAGATGATGATCGCCTTTCCTCCGAATTGCTTGCCCAATTGCCCTCCGACCACATAACCAAGCATGGTGACAATGAGAATAATTCCACCCTTCGTTGCGTTGAATTGTTCCTCAGTCCAACCCAGTTCACGTACAAACAAGAGTGGCAAGATTGGTATCAAAAAGTACGACAGAGAAATGATGAGACTGAGAAGAACACCGAGTTGTGCCGATCGGAACGAGAATGCGATTTTGATGTTTGCAAAAATTTCTTTGAAATTCTTTTGCTCAGTAACGTGCTTAGTCGAGTCTGATTTTGTCGATTCACTCCATGGATAGAGCTTCTCTCCAGGTCGTTCAGTCATGAACAATGGAACAAGCATAATGACGACGAGAATAGGGATTTGCAGTACAATTGCCCCCTTGATACCAACGAATCCGATAATGGTTCCAAGGCCTGCTCCACCAATAATTCCGCCAACTGCTTTTGATGTGAACATGTAACTGTTGACTTTTTCAAATTCATGAGGCTCTAACACATCAACCGCAAGTGCATCCGTACTCACATCTTGCAATGCGGTAAAGACATTGTAAACAAGGAACAT
>JAPOIF010000035.1:5484-9454 GCA_029979085.1 Methanobacteriota archaeon
GGGCTCTAACACATCAACCGCAAGTGCATCCGTACTCACATCTTGCAATGCGGTAAAGACATTGTAAACAAGGAACATCACGCCTACAACAGTGACATTGGATGACATGTTTGGAATCAGGAGCATTGAACTGAGAACGATAATCATCCCACTTTGTGCAATGAGAATCCAAGGCCTTCGCTTCCCCATCTCAGGGAATTGGTAACGATCGATGATAGGGCCCCAGAGGAACTTGACCGACCATGGTAGTGTACCCAGTGTAAGGAGAAACGCTAACTGTCCCGCTGCAACGCCTTCAACAGCAAGGTAGGTAACGAATGTCACCGTAATGAAACCCCAAGGAATTCCTTGTGCCACGTACAGAGCACAAAGTGTCAAGACTCTCGCACGGTAACTCTCAACCAAGGTATTACCTTCTTCAGGCGATGATGTTGCTACGTTGACATCAGAATCTTCTTCGAGAATAATGCCCAAGTGATATCGATCTTTTTTGCTAACAAGATACCCAACCAAGAGGAACATGCCGATAAACCAAGGAGAAAACAGAACAAGCGAGATTGCACCATCGCCAACGGATAATGCAGTTGCCTCATTCTCTCCAAGAATGGCGAGATCAATGACAAGAAGAGAAACTGAACTTGCTACCTCTTCTCCGTTATCCGTATGTGTGCAAAGGCCTCCATCATATGCATCAGCATCGACAAGGATGCTGAAGTCGTAGACGCCATACGCATCTTCTCCAAAATCAATCTGACTCATGATATCGTCTTTCGACATTCCAGAAATATTTCCCGCATCAAGTAGAGATTGGTTGTGCCAAGTCAAATTGACAGTATGGGATCCGGGATTGACATCATTTTGTGTCAGCGCCCAATTGTTCTTGTTGATTGTTCCATAAATGATATCTTGGACATTCTCTTCAAGACCTGTGCACAAACCAACATTTGGTGATTCATCTTCATTCGGGTAATCGAGTACCATTGAGATGCCGACAATAATCCCTCCCGCATCCTGAATTTCTTGCTGAACGAGATCGGAAGATAACGTCCATGAGACCTCTTCATCATCGGAATAGTATTCCGATTTTACTTCCATAGGAACTTCAGTCCATGTTGCCTCAAGCGTGTAGGTTCCTGTCTCTGAATGGGTTTCAGGCTCACCCAAACATCCTGAAAATGAAGCGATGAGCGTGGCGACAAGAATCAACGCCACCATTCGCTGCATGACCAAAGCCTCAACATCGCTTGATTTCAACATTCGGTGAATTTGAACCGACGACCTCATGAATCGATTTCAAGTGCATGAAACATGGGCGAGGAAAAAGAGGTCGCAGCATACTTTGACCTCGATGGAACGTTGCTCAACGCATCAAGCGAAAAGACATTGACGGGTTTTCTTGCCAAGCGCCGACCATGGCGAATACCACATGCAACGGTTGCGTGGACGCTTGGCACCGCCTTCGGCCTCCTTACGGGTAAGGCACCTTACGATGCTTTACGAAACCGAGGCCACCTTTCGCTTGCCTCATGGCGACTTCTCGAGCGATATTCAGAAGAAATTGCCAATACGCATCTCAAACCGAAGATTTCTCAAGGAGCCTGGGAGCGACTCGAGTGGCATCGAAACCAAGGGCATCGACTTGTTCTCGTCACGGCAACCGTTGCACCTATGGCGGAGGCGATGGCTCGAGTTCTTGGGATGGATGAAGTCTATGGCTGTGGGCCAGCGACTCGTGATGGATGGCTTTCTGGTTCCGAACGTGGATGGTCTGTACCAAGGCGAAAGGGGAAAGTGCCAATTGTGGAACAGGATGCTGAAAAACATGGCCACGATCTTTCGAAGTGTTACGGCTATGGCAATACGCTAGCAGATTCTTGGTTCATGCGCATCTGTGGTCATGCGATAGCTGTGAATCCCGAATCTTCATTGGAGCAATTTGCTCAAACGAACGATTGGAAGATTGTTCACTGGCCATCATGAGTTCATATAGTCTGGAGAATCAAATTTCTCATGGATGAAGAATTTCTCATGGCAGAAGACGAAGAGGAGGCGCCATCTCCATCTTCGAGTTACCAAACAAAAAAACTTGACCAATTTCAGGACCAAATCGAAAAAGGCTTCACTGCAATGCAAACCTCGTTGGAGTATTTGATGAAAACCATCAACAGGAATCCTGACAGAATCATTTTTGACGCTGAGAACATCATTGTCCTCGGGAATCTTGCCACGTACACCGTCCCTGTCGAATCCGTCGTATCCAAACTCAAGAATCCCTTTGTTGGCGGAGGCGGTCTTCATGCAACGAAAACGACCCGAAAAGGAGAACTCAAGGGACGTGAGACGCATGCTTGTATTCAACCTGATTACAAGAACGTCTCAGAACTCCCGGGTTGTGATGTTCTCGATTCATATTTCCTCATGCTCTTGAACGATGACAGGTTCATCTTGCAAAAGGCACACAGTCCCTTGCGAAGGGCGATTCTGATGTTGTATGGTTTGAGTGTCAGCCCAGCCTCAGAAGTGATGAAGACGTGGATCAAATCAACCACTGGCGGCGATTACAAACCTGAGGAATCTGCTATTGAAATCAAAGGTACACATGGATGGCATTGGCGTGTCTCGGATGCAAACCCGCTAGTGAATGGTTTCACGATTTGGTTCAAGAAGCCGCGTCAGCGAACATGGACGAAGGTGGTTGATGATTCAACCAATTTTGAATACAACTACCATTATGATGACGTGCTCTCTATTCTTGAGTTGCTTTCAGACTCACCAAGAGTTCTCATTCAGGATGAACCATATGCTTCGGATGAATACTTCATGCAGCAGGTCGCAAAACACCATCCGCCTGTTGCTCAGCGAATTGAAAACGACAACGCTGAGCGAGCAACGTCGTGATTTGGCGGCCCCTCCGCGATTCGAACACGGGTCTCAACCTCCGCAGGGTCGAAGGATATCCAAACTACCCCAAGGGGCCGGGGTATTTGCTCCACCTACCGACTTGATATAAGCACAACGGGTTGGAATTGGTTGACACGTACAAGAGTTCATGATGCCTGTTGCACTGGATGGGGCATGGCAGTTCAACTCGAACGGGGCGTTGATTTCCCGATGGTTGATTTAGCAAACATTGCTTACTATCCCCGAATTTTCGATCTTGCCCACCGCTTTTTCGAGGATGCATGGGTGCCCATTTGCAACATCCGCTATGCTGATTTGCTCCTTCAACGGAAAATAGGATTTCCCGTGGTTCATGTTGAATCCGATTTTCACGCTCCGCTCCGCTATGGCGATACAATAACAGCAACCATTTGGATTGACGCGCTTGGCGAATCATCCTGTACGTGGTGTTACGAATTTCATAATCAAAAAGGAGAATTGGTTTGGACGTCAACCCAAGTCACCGTATGCGTAAATATGGACACGATGAAACGAAGCGCCATTCCTGAAGATTTGCGTCAAGGTCTGGAAACCTGTCAACGAGATGAGGCGAATGATGAACAGTGAAACTCCTGATATGTTTGCGATTCGGCCTGATCACAAAGGGCCAAAGACGGTAGGCATCTTGTTAATCGTGTTTTCAATTTTCCTTGGTTTTGTAGCGAAGGCTGACCTTGATCTAGCGAATACAGATGAAGTTTCAGATGCTTACATGGAGCAAATTCTTGAGACGCCAAATCAGCAAGGTGACAATGTTTCGTTTGAACAGTATCAATCCTATCATCAAGAGATTAACAACAACAATGGCTACCATATCAGGGGGATTTCCCTTGCAATCGGAAGTGCTACAGGCATTATTGGTGGTATCCTTCTCTACAGAATGAAACCCATTGGAGGTAAACTTGCATTGTCCGGGGCTGTCATCTCATTTGTAGGAGGCATTATCGGAAATATGGTCTTCTATGATGCAGCAAATATGCATCTCAACGGTACAATTCGAGATAATGCAGAATACTTTGGTTATGCATGC
>JAPOIF010000035.1:9553-14716 GCA_029979085.1 Methanobacteriota archaeon
ATGGTCTTCTATGATGCAGCAAATATGCATCTCAACGGTACAATTCGAGATAATGCAGAATACTTTGGTTATGCATGCGGTATCTGCACATTCTTTGTCGCCGCATTGGCGTTACTGCCACTGATTAATGCCAGGGCAAGACTTGCTTTCAATGAAGCGAATAAGGTCGAATTGATTCATGAAGAATCAGAGTGATCCGAAGGCCTTGGCCATTTTTTTGCGAGTGCTTTTTCAAGATCCTCATTAAGGATAGCATTCCACCAATCACTTCCTTGCCAAATCGCATATTTTCCGCGTATTCCTCGCAAATCTGCACCTTCTAATTTGCAATTCCTAAAATTCGAGAGATTGCAACGAGCCTTGCGAAGATCTGCGCCTCTGAAATCTGCTCCATCAAAAGCTGATTTCATCAAATCTGCCTCAACCATTGACGCTCGACGAAAATCACATTCCGAGAAATCGCCTTCGGTCAAATCTGCCTCGTCTAAGATTGCTCGGCGAAAGGTCGAGCCGCGATGGCGCCCTTTCCTGAAAATAGCCTTTGTGTGGTTCTGATAAGAGCAGTCGAGGACAATGGATTTGGTCTCATCCGGGTCATCTCGCGGGTCGCCTGCTCCGCCGCCTGACATCACCATATGGCACTCAAGATGTTGATTGTTTATCGAGGTGTGCCTTACCAGCCGCAGTGAGAAGCGAGAATCGGTTCTTATCGCCGTGTTCCAGAGGAACCATCAACAGGCCTCGTTCCTTGAGACGGTTGAGGTAAAGACTGAGATTGCCCGGTGGCTCGATACCAGCATCCGAAAACAACTGATTGACAACTCTTGGAGGGCTGTCTGAAACACCTTCAACATCTCGGAGGTAGTGGATAGCAGCGAGAACTTGATCTGGTTTCTTGTTGAGTGAACAGTTTTCGATGAGCGCTCTGAATGCAGACCCTCGTTCTGGTAATCCCACATCTCGAGCAGCGTCGATAGCGGCATCAATAGCGGCATCTCTGGCATCTCTAAGGCGTTCTAGAACGATTGACCATGTGTCATCTCGTCGCATTTGAATTAGGCGAGCATCAACTTCAACGGTTGCACCGCTCAAATCAATCTCTAAGTCGCCTGCAGTGACGACAAACCTCGATTGGCTAACCATGGTATCAGACTACGCTAAAGTTACTACCATTGATAATGTTTGTATAATCACCAGTCATTTTCAAAATCATCCAAATTGGAATGTTACTGGAGGTTTGGAATCTCGTCATCGATTTGAAGTAGAGGTTTGTGTTGTCCATGAACAGGTGGCATGATGCACGAAACGCGGATTAACAAAAAAACCCTCATCCTTGTGATGCTGTTTCTGACCCCAGTTCTCTTTGTTCCACAATCTTTCGCAAGCGGCACAACGCAAATCAACACATTTGCAGGAGGTGCAAATTCCATCACAGTGAGTTCGGATGGAAACAACACATCCAGCGATCTTCAACTCGACATTGAACGAAATGTTACATTCCAAGATGCATCGTTTGTCGTTGAGGGTCAGTCGGCAGCTGACACCCCAGGAAGCGTATGGATCAACAGTACCACTGGCAACACGATTTGGACATATTCAGGAGTGGGATATGGTGACTTATCGCAGCAAAATACATTCCAAACCGGATACACCTACGATACGCTCCAACTCAACAACAGTTCGGGTATGCCTTCACCAATTTTGCTGCCAAAGAATGCTTCAATTCAATCGAGTCATGCAAACATTACGTTTTCACCGGAGATCGATGCACAGTACGTGCAGGTCGGAGCAGTCCAGACAATGATGCTCGGCGATTCGAATGCAGACGATCTCACTGACGCCTTCGTATTCTCAACCGACCATGCAACAACCAATGCGAACACAGCCTTTGCTGTGGTTGAAAGCAATCAATCAAGCATGCAATACAATTTGAGCAACTGGACGTCGACCTGCATCAACTCAAACCAAATGCGCATTGCTGACATGAACAACGACTCGTATGACGATGTCGTAACGTTCTCCGGAGGAAGTTCAATGATGTGTATTCATTACTACAATTCGACAACAATGGCATACGATGCTTGGTTCGCGGTGAACATCACGAGCAACCCTATCGATGTTCAACTTGGTGATATGAACGAAGACGGTTTTCCAGATTTCGTCTCCATTCATGGTTTCATGGGCGATGGTCTCGTGTCCCTGACGTTGTTCAATGGCACGACAAATGCAACGCGTCAAGATGATGACATTTCGATTTACCGTTGGAATTTTGGCGACGGAAGAGCAAGCATGCGTACGATTCAAATTGATGATTTCTTCAATCGGAGTGAACTTGTTATTATCGTGTCCGATGCCAACGACGACGCTACGGAGATTACCTATGATCCACAAACCCGGCAATTAAATTCAAACACGTTCAAATTCAGAAATCTCTCTTCTGACTCTGTATCTGGAGACTTTGATGGTGATGGGGATATTGACTTCCTGACGCCGAAACAAACGGGTTCTGTCCTCGTTATCAACAACCAAACAGGATGGTTGCAAGCCCCTCTCCTCGATGTGCTTCAAACAATGAATGCCTCCATTGCTGACCATGATAACGATGGTGTTGCATCACTCTTCACGCCAAATCCACAATTTGCTGACGGTGTTTCGTCAACGATTGAAGGTAATATCGGTCTACGATCGGTATCAACAACAGCGCTGGGCTCGCCAAGCATGTCTCCTTTGACACCATATTCTGTACCTCGAGACATTCAATTTGCTGATATTAATCACGACGGATTGTTGGAGCATTTTGTCCTTGCAGGAGAAGGCTCTCAAGGTGTATTCATTGGAGCTTGGCACAACATCACTCTGGATACGGACGTGGATGGCGACGACGATTTGTGGGCTGAGGGTTACTCAAGTACAACCATCTCCCACTTGGGCGTGCTGACCTTGACGGACACGAACGATGTCATCAAAGACTCCATTTCTCCGTTCTTACCCGCATATCCAGGAATTTCTGACAGTTATGGAATCGAAATGGTCACAAACATGATGTCCATTTCCAGCAATTCAAAGGGTACTGCGAATTTTTCCGATCTCAAGATTGCTTATGATATCGAATTCGGAGTCAAAACAAGTGCGGGAACCATTGGTTCATTAAGCAATTCTCTCAATCAACAAATGCTACCAGGCTCCGGCTCGTTCACTATTACGTTGCCTGTTGAGACAACCAAATCGGGTCAATTTGACGCGACCTATTTGAGTATGAATTACACCCTTGGAGCACCAAACCTCGCCCTTCCACCAACGCCAGTCTTGACCGAGCAATCGTTGACTGAATTGGGCGTCACAATCGAATGGCAGGCGATTTCTGAGTTTGGATCCGATCTTCAAGAATTCCACATCTTCAGAATGTCACCGACATCATCCTACGATTATTCCTCTCCGTATGATACCGTCATTGGACAAAATCAGTACTCTGATTCGAATGTTGACATAGGTTCCACGTATGGATACATTGTTCGTTCCGTTCATTCCTATGGAGTTGTGAGCAATTTATCGCAACCATTGGAAGTTACGATTCCAAATCCACCCGCGCCAGCAGCCGTTACGAATGTCCAACTTGTTGATCTTGACACAGAAACTGCATCAGCACCAATGAAGGTGACGTGGGATGCAAGCACAGATTCAGGCGTTATCGAGTATGCCGTGTATGTCGCAAAAACCAATTTGGATGCAAGCAGTTTGAACAATGAATTGACTCCGAGCAAGGCCTATTCAATTGATGGAATTTCCTATGTTGCAGTAGCAACCGTTTCTTCCTCAACAACAGAGGTAGAGATTTCTGAAACAAGCGAATACGTTGACGCGTCTGGGACGACAGAATCCGAGACCATCCAAAACGGCGAACAATATTGGGTTGCCATTGCAGCTATCGACACCTACGATAATGCAACACTTCCGTTACCATTTGCTGGACCAACCACCGCATTCAACAACACGTACATCAACAGTCAATTGGAACTCACCATAGCATCTGGGCCTACTGGTGCAAGTGAGAACGTATTGGAGTCAAACAGCCCACTGTCCGTCAGCGTCTATGCGCACTATTTCGACGACGCGCAACAACAGGTCGCCATTGAAAATGCACAACTTGAGATGACGATGACGTACGGATCCGAAACGCTTGTTCTCAATGGTCAAAGCGACAGTAATGGCCAATGGATCCCAATTGATGTTGATGATTTGCATGATGCTGCAATCCCACAAACCCTCCTCGATTATGCTGCAAGTGCTGATGGCGTTGTCAGCATTGATGTCTCAATGGAAGCGATTGAAGTTGTCGATACTCAGCCCTATACCTCTGCCACGGCATCTGATTCGATGGGAACGGCGATTACGGTTGAGCTTACAGGCCCGACATCACCTGTCGATATGGATGCAAACGATGCGATTGACATCAACATCACTTTGAGTGCAGTCGATTCTTTGAACCCTGCACATCAAGCCTCACTTGAAGGAACAATCATCCTTTGGGAAGCGTTCAATGATTCTTCTCAGAATGCTTCCATGAGTGGTTCAGAAACAATTTCAGGAGGTAAAATCCGAATTGTCTCATCCTTTGAGAACATCTCCATGCTTGAATTCTCTGTTGATGCTGGAAATCGCATTATGTTCGGAACAACATCATTGACTGTGTCGCTCAATGAGTACACCGTTCCAACACAGAACAACGAAACAAATCAAACGGAAACAGAATGGGTTCCAACTTCCATTCAATCCGTTACCATCGCCTGTGAGAGTTCGACGATTCTTACGAACAGGCAAGCCGCAGATGATCCAATCGATTGTCTCATCCAAAACCCAAACCCATTTGGTGTTAGGGTTCAAACTCTAATATTGGATGATGTGAAATTGTTCAACAAGCCTGCCACTATCAATATCGAAGCGAACGAATCTGGAAGCATCTCTTTTGTCCCAAAATACGGTGATCGAAATTGGGATCGACAAAGTGATGTTGGCGTTGAGAAGCAAATCACAATTCAACTTCACACAAGCTCCCCTGACTACGAAATCACAGGCGAGCCTTTCATTTTAGACCATGACGTCATCTGGACTGCCGATCTCTTCGTTGAAGTGCAAACAAAGCCCGATTCAGAAGACAAGAGTTCC
>JAPOIF010000036.1:0-9723 GCA_029979085.1 Methanobacteriota archaeon
AGAACCGTTTAGAAAATCACCACAAAACCCTCAGTTGAGAAACAGTCCTTTATACATAGAACGTCGTTATCATGAATTATGAAGGTACATCCGGATAGGAAATTTACTGCAGTTCCTGCAGATGCAAAACTCCCGACGAAGTATGGCGAGTTTCGCATTCGATCGTATGTCGACCCACGGGATGGTGCAGAACATGCAGCAATCTATTACGGCGACATGAACGACCAAACTCCTCCGCTAGTTCGCATCCATTCAGAATGTCTCACAGGCGATGCCTTGGGAAGCTTGCGTTGCGATTGTGGACCACAACTGCAGCGGGCTTTGAAGACAATTCAACAGGAAGGTCGAGGCATCGTATTGTACCTTCGCCAAGAAGGTCGAGGCATCGGTTTGTTTGCAAAGATGCAAGCATACAACCTCCAGGATCGCGGACTCGACACCCTCGACGCAAACCTCGCACTCAATCTACCTGCGGATGGCCGTGATTACACCATCGCAGCACACATGCTCACCGACATAGGCGTCGACAGCGTCCGTCTGATGACGAACAATCCCGACAAGGTCGAACAACTTCAACGTCATGGCATTAACGTCGTCGATCGGGTTGAGCACAAGGCAGGATTGTGCTCCGAAAACAGAGACTATCTGCGAACAAAGGCGATTCGAATGCGCCACATTTTACCAATTTGAGGATGATACACATGGGAGAAGTCATTTTGACAGCGGACCGTCTCACACAGGCTGAGGCGAAGCGAGTGAGTAGTGATTTGATTGGAGAACTCGCCCCCGAATTTAGCCTCATGGACGACGCAGGCAACGTTTTTGACAGTTCGAGCCTCGATGGATCCTGGAGAATTTTGTTCTTCTACGCAAAGAACGGCTCTCCGACGTGCAAGCGCGGTTGCTTAACCTTCAAAGAACAGCACGATTTGTTCGTCTCTGCTGGATGTAACGTTATCGGAATTGGAGAAGGAACGAGCGAATCTCACGCCAAATTCAAGAAAGAACTTGGTGGCCTACCGTTCCCGTTGCTGGCTGACCCCGACCGAGCAGTTGCGAACAAATTCCTCGTCCCTGTTCATCTCGGTATGTTCCCTGCCAAGTCCAGTTTCCTCATCGGACCAGACAATCGCATTCACCACGTCTATGATTGGCTTTTCCGCCCACGTCGTCACGTTGCTAGGATTTTGAAGAGCCTCTCATCCGTCACCGGGGGATCGGATTGATGTGGGACAGCCTTCTCAACGAAGCGGGGCTCACCGAGCGCGAGGTTCGTTCAATCATGGTCCTCGGAAACAATCCGAACATGCGAGCAAGCGAACTTGCTAAAGAACTTCAAACAACACGTTTGGACGCCTACAACAGCCTTTCTCGATTGCAGGAAATGGGTATTGTAACAGCCACTGCGGATCGCCCTATGCTTTTCTCGAGCCTCCGTGTCGACGAAGCACTCCAGCACATTATCGAGATGCGCCGACGACAACTCGACAACCTTGAGGAGGGTTTCAACGAACTTTCCAAGGGAATAACCGAAGCCAATGCCTCCTACGAAGCAAATCGACGTCAAAGGGATGAGCCTCGCTTCGCCGTCCTCAAAGAACGAAGCCACATCTATCGACGGCTCGAGCGCATGGCCGAGGAAGCGGAAGAACGGCTTGTCCTGTTATTGGGTCGCTATGGAATTCTCCACCTTTGTCGTAGTGAAGCACTTGAAACGGTGAATTCAGTGGCTGAGAAAGGTGTTGTTGTTCAAGTCATTGCACAACTCGATCGAAGAACAACTCGCTTTTTCCAGAAGTTGCATGAATCCATTGAAATCAAACACTCAGACGATCTCGACTCTCAGGGATTCCTACAAGATTGTACACACGTTGTTCAATTCCTCAACATCGAAGAAAACCCAGTTGGGCGTGGCAAAGAAGACGCCGCTCTTGTCATTGAAAGTGAACCTTTTGCGAAAGCTCAAGAAAACCTCATCGACACCATTTGGGAGGATGCTGTACAGTTCGAAGTGGCTGAAGCTCGTTTCTCCAAGGGACGAATTCATGACCCGTTGCGACTCACCATCGGCGAAGGGTCGTTCCTCGATTCCCTTGTTGGAGCACTCGGCGTTGATGACCTACCAGAGCATGATACACCGTTCGACCCTGAAGCATTCCTTGCAGCGGGAACTGAGGTCAACCAAGCACGCCAGGAACTCACCAAAGGACGCCTCTCGAACCTCAAGATTCTCGGAATCGATCTGTCTCGCATGCTTCGACAAGTCGGCAATCGTGTCGGTCACGAACTTGCCTTTTCACTCCGTTCGATTGAGAACCATGTTGAATTCCTTGACGAAATGATGGATTGGTGGGAATTTGCAGGACTTGGCCGCCTCGAATATGGTATCGATCCGGTGTTCCATGTTCAGGTTGGACTTGACCACCCTCCAAGTGAAGATCCCGACGTCCTCCCTATGTGGGAACTTGATGATGGAATCATCGAAGGTGCGTTGATGACACGATTCCCCAAGGACGGAAACGTGAACGTCCGTCGTTACGATGGAACTGGAGAGCCAGATGACCTTTGGCGCTACCACATCATCATGAACAATGAAGAACAGGCAGTTGAACCATCGTCATGATGAGCCCGAACGAGACGACTATCCTGGTTGTTTTTGCTTACGTTACAATAGCGTGGCTCAAGACCGTTTCGTCAGGTAATGTTACTGTCATGGATGTCTTGTGGGGAATGGGTTTTGTTCTCATCGCGTGGACTCGGTTTTTCTTGTATGACACATTCAACATTGCATCCATTGCATGCCTCGTATCTGTCAACCTTTGGGGCTTAAGACTTGGATATGTTCTTCACAAACGGACAAAGAATCGAGGTGAAGATCCTCGATACGTACGCATGCGAGAGACCGCTGGTCGAAATTGGTGGTGGATTAGTTTCCTTCAGGTCTTCTTGCTTCAAGGAGTCCTTCTCCTCGTGATTGCACTTCCTATTTTCTTCCTTATTCCAGGACCCTCCGAGGCTGTTGAATGGACTGCTGGAAAAATGATTCTCTCCACAATGTGCTTGATTGGGTTCACCACCGGTTTGTTGCTCGAGCATAAAGCGGATATGGAACTCAAGCGATTTCGAGAATTGAATGGTCCCGGGCTTCTGAAAACAGATGGGATGTTCTCAATCACTCGGCATCCTAACCACCTTGGTGAAGCACTTCTTTGGTGGTCAATCGGCGGCTTTGCAGTTGTAGTTGTTGGCAGCAGTGCCCTTCCAGCGCTCATAGGTCCTTTGATCTTGACATTGCTCCTGCGATACGTCAGTGGCGTCAAAATGTCAGAGGTCGATTTACAGGAACGAGAAGGCTATCAATCCTGGGTTTCAACAACTCCACCTATGTTCGCAAACCCCATCGCCGCCCTCTTGAAGAAAAACGCCGATTGATAAATGAAAAGGAGATTTTCTAACTATGCGCCTCCTGACGTTCGTCCGATTCATTCGAATGATTACGAAGAAAGGACCTGTTGATCTCGATAAGATTCAGAACATGGGATTGCTCGCTGTAAAGCTCACTCAAATCTTTGCACTGCGACCCGATTTGTTATCGGAAGAGAAGTGTCGGCAACTGCAATCGTTGTATCAGCGTGCGAATTCAATTCCAAAGGAAGATTCGATGACACTCATTCGAAATCGTGCACCCTCTGGGTTCCTCGACGCTTTCGAGTCGTTTGAGGAGGAACCATTTGCAGCAGCCAGCATTGGTCAAGTGCACCGTGGCGTTCTCAAAGATGGGAGCGAGGTTGTTGTAAAAATTATCAAGGCAGATTTTGAGAAATCCTTCCGCAAGGATGTTTTTCGAATGCGAAGGTGGTTGCGTATCGGACTGTTCCTCAATCCTCGACTACGTAAGGTCGGTAATCCTGTTGGGTTGCTTCAGCACGTTGAGGACTATACACTTCGAGAACTCGATCTGCGCAATGAAATTCAAGGTGCGGAACTCCTTGAACAAAAAGCGAAGGAAGTTGAACATCAATTCCCAATGCCTCTCCTGAAATTCCCAAAGGTTTGGCCTGAATTATCCAATCGACATGTCCTCGTCATGGAACACATCAAGGCTCCAACATTGGAATCTCGCCTAGCTGGTCAAGACCTTTCCTGGGACGATCTTCTGCAATTGTTCCGAATTCACGGAGCATTCATGTTCGGAATCGGAACGTTCCATGGTGACCTCCATCCAGGAAATGCAATGGTCGACGAGAATGGAATGTTCACATTCATCGATACTGGAGCCATCTCTCACGCCCCAGAAAGTGTTCGCTCCGCCTTGTTTGGATTCTTTTACTATCTCGCTAAGGGTGAACTGGAAGAGGCGTTCGAAGCCATGCTCACCATGGCAGACACACCTCCAACGGGTGAGGCTAAGGCTCGCTACATGCGTGAAATGCACGAAACGTACGCTGGCTTTGTCGGGAAATCTGTCAGCGAGGTAAGTCTGACACAACAGATGATGAAGACGGTGAGAATTGCGGTTCTTGCAGGATGTCGATTTGGTGAAGAAGCCTTCCCAATTATTCGGTCATTGATGTACATGGATGGAATGGTTCTTCGAGGACATCCGGACGTTGATCTCATCTCATCCATGGGACCTTACCTTGATGAGTTTGCATCAATCGTTGAATTGCCATACAAAGCAGATGCGTCAAGCCCAGCAAAGGCCTCAAAAACTGCATTCTGGGATGGCAATCCAAACCCACTAGACTGACTGGTGTAAAACGCCGCTTTATATGTGGAACAACGATGATTTCTACCTATGCCTACGCCCAATTCTCAACATATCGTCATCGTCGGAGCAGGCCCTGGTGGTCTCGCAGCATCTCTCCTCCTCGCAAAAGCAGGTGTCAACGTAACCGTCGTCGAGCGCTCTAGCAAGGTAGGTGGTCGAACAAAGGTCATCGAGCGTGATGGATTTAAATTCGATCTCGGCCCAACATTCTTCCATTACACCGAAGTGATCGAAGAAATCTTCCAAGCAATTGGCAAAGATGCTCACAAAGAGTTGAAACTCAACCAACTCGATTTGAACTATCGGTTGATTTTCGGACAAGGCGGCGAACTCGATTGCACCAGTGATTTGGATGTCATGCGAGACCGAATCGCCGTTCTGTCCGGCGACAAGGATGCTGACGCATTCGTCCGATACGTCGAGGACAACAGAAAGAAACTTCACCGTGCCAAGGCATGTCTTCAAGAGCCGTGGAATGGACCACGAGACATATTCTCGAAACGTGTTATGCGAGCAGCAACAGTACTGCGACCCACCCGCTCGGTCGCCAATGATTTGATGCGCTTGTTTGATGATGATCGTTTGATGCTTGCTATGTCGTTCCAAACCAAGTATCTCGGCATGTCTCCATTTAACTGCCCAAGTTTGTTCACAATCCTTGCGTTCCTTGAATACGAGTACGGAATTTTCCACCCTACCGGCGGACTCGGATCTGTACCCGTTCGAATGGCAGAGATTGCAGAAGAAATGGGTGTTCAATTCCGACTCGGAGAGGCTGTTGAAGAAGTCATCATGGAAGGCAAGACTGCAGTCGGAGTTCGTACTGAGAAAGGCGTATTGATGGCTGACCGAGTGATTGTCAACGCAGATTTTGCTAATGCAATGACCAGTATCGTACCAAACAAATCCAGGAAGCGATGGACGGATAAGAAACTTGAATCGAAGAAGTACTCCTGTTCCACCTTTATGTTGTATCTCGGCGTTGACCGAACCTACGACCTGCCTCACCACCAAATCTACGCATCCAAGAACTACGTCGAGAATCTAGAGGACATCGAAAAGCATCACAGGCTCTCTTGGGACGATCCTTCTGTTTACGTTCAGAATGCTTGTGTTACCGATCCTGATCTCGCTCCAGAGGGTTGTGCAACCGTCTATGTTCTCGTACCTGTTTCACATCAAACGGAAAACATCGACTGGTCGAAAGAATCCAGCAAGTTCCGTGAGCGCATCCTCGACCAAATCGAGACAAAGCTCGGTTACGAGAACATCCGTGATCACATCGTTACTGAGATGATGATGACACCTGACGACTGGGGCGATCACTGCTACCGTGGCGCTGTATTCAACCTCGCACACGGACTCGACCAAATGCTATGGCGACGACCTCGTAACCGATTCGAGGATGTGAAGAACATGTACCTGGTTGGTGGAGGAACCCACCCTGGTTCCGGACTGCCAGTTATTTTTGAGAGTGCTCGAATTAGCAGCAAGCTCGTCCTCGATGATTTGGGCATCAAGCCAGATTGGAACGGCGTTGAAACATGGTTCGAAAATGTTCGACGTTCACCAAACGGACGCAAGGCTCAGCGACGAATGACCACTACAAAGGAAACTGGAACACCAACAAATGCCTGAGGGAACAACGTGCGATTCGTTGCCCTAGTGCTCATTCTGTTTTTGTCTGGTTGTCTTGAATCGACGGTCGAGGAGGGGCGGGTATTCACCGTAGAAACACTCGACAGACCAGAAGATGCTGGAGCAATGTACTCAATGAAAAACAACCTCACTGAGGGACCCGTTTTGGTTCTCTTCATCGGTGTTGGGTGCATCGGATGCAAGGACTGGACTGACGACTTACGAGAGCATCACGCAGAATGGATGGCTCAAGATCCACCACTTCAGATTGTCTCCGTAGAACGATACCTCAATTTCGAAACCAAAGAAGATGTTGCCGAAGAATTTGGTTTTGTCGAAAGCAATCACTACACTCCGTGGCCGATTGTACTCCCAACGGATGAAGACTCGATTCAACGAATCGAAGATCAAGCCAATCTAAGCCAATCCATTTTCGAATTCTATGGTCTTCCAGGCACCCCTGCACTGTTCCTTATCGACCAAAATGGGGTCATCCAATGGGAAAGCGACACCTATTATCCGAATGAGAATTCAATTCGTGAAATTGAAACCGCTTACAACAAGGTGATTTGATGGTCGAAACAATGCTTCTCATTGCCTTTTTCACAGCATCAATGTGGGTTGGACCCTTCTGGATGCTTATGCTTCTTCAGCCACATGCTGACCGAACAAAGAAATGGATGGAGGGACCGTGGTTTGTCCTTGGCCCGTTGGTCGCTTATCTCATTGTTCTTGCAATGAATTTGGGCGCTCTCAACGATATGGTTGGAGACGGCACACTCAGCGGTGTTGTATCAGGACTAGCGGATGTTCTTGGCACACACGATGGTGCTGTACTTGCATGGACGCACTTCGTGATCGGGGACATTATCGTCACACGGTGGATCTGGAAGCGTAGTGTTGAGACAGAAATCAACAAAACGGCTGCACAAGTCGCTATCCTGTTTGGCGTCATGCTCATGCCAGTTGGACTCGCTATCCACTTCATTAACATGCAAATGAACAAGGAACACAACACGCATTCATAACTGTAAAAACTGGGGAAGGAATATGAACAAGGCAGAAACGATTGAAGAAGCATTCCTCGAGTGTGAGGAAATTTGCCGTCGTGCATCCTCAACATTCTTTGCAAGTTTCTCTGCCCTACCCTACCAAAAGAGACGCGCTGTCCACGCAGTGTATGCTTTGTGCCGTTATCTTGATGACATTGCGGATGGGGATGCACGACCATCTGTTCATGAATCGCAGGCCTTGGACAAACTCGTTCAAGAGCGTGATACGCTTCTTCAAGGCATCCATCAAACGAAAATGAACAACACGCCTGAAGAACATCGTTACCGTTTGATGGCTCTTGTTGATGCAAAAGAACGCCTAACACGTTTGTTTGAGGGTGATGAAACCGCAACGCAAGGAGAAGCCATTTTCATTGCAATCAATGAGGTCTTCAAGCAATTCCCGGTACGACTCACTGACTTTGAAACGATAATTGAAGGAATGGAAGACGACTTGTTCGAAGTTCGTCATAAGACCTGGGATGAAATGAGAGCCTACTGTTACAAAGTCGCATCAGCCGTTGGTCTTGTTCTCATCGAAATCTACGGATGTGAAGATTCTGGAGCACGCATTCACGCCATCGATATGGGAATTCAGTTGCAAATGATCAACATTCTGCGAGATGTTGCAGAAGATTATCGAAGTGGTCGAGTCTATCTCCCGATTAATGTATTGGGCGACTACAATATCGAAATTTCCGAACTTGGAAACACGGAATTTGGAACCAACCATCGATGGAAGTCCTTTGTACAGGAATACATCGAAATTGTCCGAAGGCACCAAGAATCGGCACAGCATCTCTTCGAATACCTTGATCCAAAATCCCAATTGCAACCGCAACTTATGTGTGAAGCATACAATGCAATCTTCCACGAAATCGTGCGATGCTCTGGTGATGTGTTCAGCAAGCGTCCAAGTTTATCCAAGTGGAGAAAGATTCGTCTTGCTGCCAAACTTTCACTCCGACGTCTCCGAGCCCGATGGTCGTAATCGTTTGACCGTTAAGGCAATGCATTCAAACCCTGATGGCCGCTCGACCTATCATGGACGAGGTCTTACCAGTCTCAGTCACTGTTCTCCTTCCTACACGAAATGAGGAGGAAGCACTCGGTGCAACCGTGGATGCAATCCCAAGAGGTTGGTGTGAATCGCTTGAAATCATGATTGTTGATGGTTCATCGACAGACCGAACCAGAGAAATCGCTCTTGAGAAGGACGTTCGCGTCCACCTTGAACCTCGAAAAGGCTACGGTCGAGCCTATCGTACTGGATTTGTCGTCGCCTCAAATGACATCATTGTCACCATGGATGCAGACTGCACGTACCCGGCAGAATTGATTCCTGAATTGGTGAAGCGACTTCTCGATGATGATCTCGATTTCATCACCTGTGATCGACTTAGCATGGCTGAAGATGGATCAATGTCCGGCCTCCATGGGTTTGGAAACTGGGTTCTTTCGTTCAACGCTCGACTCCTCTTCGGCTATGGAATCAAGGATTCACAATCCGGAATGTGGGTCTTCCGTAAGTCTATTTTTGAAAATCCAAAGATGCGTCCAACCAATGATGGAATGCCACTTTCAGAAGAAATCAAGATTCTTGCTCGTAAACATCTAGGTAAGAAGAAAGCAATCGAAATCTCCGTCCCATATCGAGAGCGCGTTGGAGAAGCTGAAATCCATACCTGGGGCGACGGTTGGAAGAATCTCCGATTTCTGTATGCAAAACGATTCGGCCTTCATCGAACCAGAACGGAATGGGGTCCACTCGAAGACAACCCTGACAGTTTGAACGGTACATTGCCTGAGCAATAATCACACTTGCAACTTCATTGAAGCAAGGCGAGGATCGATGGCAACACGTTGTTGAATGAACAATGCTATGGGCAAGAAAAACCATAGAACAAACCAGAAGTAAACCATTTCTGAAACATAGGATGGCGTTTCGGTACGCATTTCACCATTGATCGAAATGAACGATTCAGCATCAGGAGTCGAAGGTTGGGGCGGTTCTGCCTCAACAGCGGAACGATTCGCAGGACGAACCATGCCAATATCGTACCCGCTCGCTTCAAACTCTAATGTGAAGCCATCCAAACCAATCTTGGATGATGCCGAAAAGTCAGCATGAGCAAGGAAAGCATCGTTTTGTTCACTATCTGTAAAATCTCGAGGGTTATCCGCAACTGTAGCAAACCAAGATGCTGGTAGAACAAGAAGAATCAGAACGAGAACAGTGAGAACGCTTGTGAAGGAGCCGAA
>JAPOIF010000036.1:9819-14586 GCA_029979085.1 Methanobacteriota archaeon
GAGCGATACGAAACGTCGAAACACTGTTCGTTTCGTTTCACTTGCTTGTTTCGTTAGATCGATGCAAATCAAAGCGATGAGAAGAAATGCAAGACCAATACTGATGTGAATCATAGTGAAGGTCAACGATTTGACATAACTTGGAGAAGGTGATGAAAAGGCTTCATCTATGTTTTCATCATATTCTTCGACTTGCTGTTCGGATAAGCTCGCTCGATCATCACGTTCATCCTGCCAATGACTCAATCGAAGTGGCCCAAACAATTCAATACTCAAATCATCCTTGTCGTTCTGCATGTCAATGGTGATGTTTGCTGAAACACCTTCGAGCGAAAGAGGGCCTTCCTCAACAGTTGCTGAGAGGGTTCCTACAAACCAAGAATCCTCCTCAAGAGCAGCCTTCAACGAGAACAAAATCACGATCTGAAGGACGAGCGTTAAGCTGGCGATGATTCGCCATTGAGCAATGGGTTCGTGACCCGTCCCTTCGCTCATTCTTCGTCCTTCGAACGGATTGATACAAACATTCCTGCGAGTGCAATCATTGCTAGAGTCGTTACAGGAGAGAGGAATGGTAGAAGGCTGGATACATCATCTTCGGTAACCTCCTCTACAGTCTCATCAGTTCCATCATTTCCATCGTTGTTTGGCTCATCTGGCAGTGTTGCAGGGTCGACACCATCGTTGACCGCATCAACCTCATCGGTGTTGTGTTGTGTAACATCAACAAGGTCGCTCAAATCGGTTTGATCCTCGATGTCTTCAGCTTCTTGGACTGCGTCAATACCTGTGAAGTAGGTCACAGATAGACCACGCTGTGGAGTTCCGTATGCGGTACTCTCTGGGCCAATGAGTGTGTACCATTGTGTACCACCAGGAGAAGCAACCAATTGGAAGCCAACGAAGCGGTTGGTTGCATCATCGTACAAGGCGTAAGCCATGCCGTCTTCGTATGCAACATCGTAATCGTCCTCAAAGTTGGACAATCGGTTTTCGAGGTTTTGTCCAAAGGATTCCATCGTGTTGTCGATTGTTGATTCAGCGAGTGCTTCAACGATGGTCACAAGTCGGTCACTTGGCTCAATCTCTTGCGAAACCGAATCGCACTCTTGATGCGTTCCAACGACTGCACTGTCACTGATTCGTGTGACTTCAACATCAACACAGTACTCGCCAAAACCGTCGATTTCAGCGTATTCACTCTCGTATGCGCTGTAGGATCCATCGGTAATGGCCGTTGAACCTGCATCGGAAGTGGTTCCTTCGTCATCGGTTACTGTCCAGGAAATTTCGTAATCCTCGTCATAGTCCATGCCGTAGACTTCGTAATCGAAGTTCATTTCAGATTCGCTTGCATCGTTCATGTAGACATAGATGTCAACGGATTCTGGTTGCTCATAGGTTTCATCTTCACCGTTGGCACAGTCTTCCCATCCATCGTTAACCCAGTACGGTGGAATGATTTCACCATCATCACAAACGAACTCTTCATCCGAGTTGTCGCCACAGTCATCGTAACCATCTTCGACGTATTCGTAAGGAATTTCGTTGAGGTTCGCACAAACGAAGTACTCCTCCTCTTCGTCTTCTCCAAGTTCATCTGCCCAGTCTCCAAAGATTTCTTCGAAGTTTTCGTCGCTGAGAAGAGCATCCACAATTCCTGGGTAATCGCCACTGCCAACAACTGCGTTTGCCCACATCATTGCCCACATAGAAGGGAAGGCGACTGGCGTCGGGGATGCATACGCTTGGTGAACTTCAATGGTGCTTCCATCATCGATGGTGATCATTTGTGTTGGCTCATCAAGCAATTCCATTGCACCGGCCATGAAGAAGAGTTCAACTTCACCATCGTACATGTCGGTAACAGTGTCAGAAATCGTGAAGTCGAAGTCGCCTGCAGGAAGACCGAGTTCTTCGGTTGGGATACCTGTCAATTCAAACAAGACAGAGGTCTCTGTTTCGTAGTGGATGTTGTGTTCAGAGCAATCGTCTTCAATTTCGACTCCATCTGACCATGAGTCAACATAGGCACCATCCGAACTGCATTCCCACTGCAATTCTTGACCGGGTTGTAGATCGTTCATTTCATTGTACAGAGGAGAAGCTTCACCCATACGCACTTCAAGCAATCCGTTGTTGATATCAAACGAGGTGCCGAGCGTCAAATCGATATCGAAAGGTAGTGATTCTCCATCACCAGAAATCTCTCCACTCATTCCTACACTGTACTCGATCATTGCTTCAATGTCCATTTGCATGTCCATTCCATGAAGACCCATGTCGGAATCGAGGTACTCTGTGTAAATGACATCGGCATTGAACAGTTGCTCAGAATCGTATCCAATCGTGAGGTCAATTCCGCCATAGGAATCACTCCACTCGGAGTGAATTGCGAAATCATCCAAAAGACCGTGTCGTACGGTTAGTTCCGTCACCTTGGTTGAGAAATCAGTTGGTGTTCCGTCAACATCCAGCGTGGTCAATGGCCCATCGTATTGTTCGAAAACGATGGTGGTTGAACCACTGGTAACGCTTCCGATGAGAAGATCCAATCCTGAATCATCTCCTGCTGCCATAACCTCTTGGAAGACTTCTTGCAAGTCGATTCCAATCATCGAGGCGATGTCTGTGTTCAGATTCGAATAATCGTATTCAATACCCCAAGCAATGGGTTCCGGTTCATCTGCAGCAACACTTGTTGGAAGGGTCGTTGCAATCAATAGGCTGGTGAGGACGAGCGCAAGTGCTTTTCTCATGGTTGGGATGTTGAATAGTTCGTATATTAGTGTATGGCCGAACAATGCACCTTTGATTAAACGGCATCCCAATCAAGTTTCTCACTCTCAGATTGGTTTTCTTCAGCATCTTGTTCCTCGGCCAATCCATCTCCAAAGACCCCCCATGAATCAATGATTTTCATTTCTTCAGCGGTTGATCTGCGACGTTGGAGTGTCATGAGTAGTGCGACGAGGACTGCGATAGAAACTGCGCCAATAAGGACGCCTGTTGACATGAATCCACCACTATCGCCTTCAACAACCTTGAGTGGCGTGTAGAGAATATCGACGCTTGCTGAATCGCCTTCACCATCCGTTGCAATGACCTTGAGACTTGGTTGTCCAGTACCCGAAGGCTGGAATTCAAGTGATCCTGTCCAAATGCCATCGCCATCATCATCGCTAAGATTGAACGTCCATGTCTGAATGTTGTGGACGATGTCGACGCGAACATCGTCGGTCGTACCATCAGCATCGATCAACTGCACAGACACATCAAGCGTGACTCGCTCGTCGGAAACAAACTCGGTTTGAGACAGTTCCAAACTGGTTTGAACCAATTCAGGAAGGCTCGAGCGGACGGTGAAGTTGATGTGTTGTTCTGAGGAAGCACCACGGGCATCCTGAACGTACAACGAGACATGATGCGAACCAGGAGCGAAGACTTGCGTGAAGGTCGATTGTGTGCTCAATACGCTTGTTTGTACGCCTGGTGCGTGAAGGCGCCATTCTCTTGTTACGAGGTCATCATCTGCATCAGAAGATGCGCCTTCGAAGACGATGATTGCACCAGGGTCGACCGAATCGAGATTTGTTGGTGAAACAATCACAGCAACTGGATCGCTTGGAACAATGAGCAATTCAAGAGACTCAACACGTGACTTTCCAGTTGCATCCACCAATTCGATTTGTAAGTCCCTGAGTCCCGCATCGAGTTGAATTTCATGAACAATGGATGTTGAAACGTCGGTCAACATCGGAAGATATGTCGACGATGCATCATCATAACTACGCAAGGTCATGGTGAAGACATCCTCATCGTAATCAACGCTGTTTCGTGCATCGATAACAATCGAGTCACTTGATGCAAATTGACTACCGTTCACTGGTGAATCGAGGACGAGAATTGGTGCGGATTCGGCAACTGTGAGTGTTCTCGTTGCCGTTACATTCGGATTGATGCCATCGTTGAGCGTGAGTGTAATGTCGTGAACGCCTGCAGAGAGTCGAGTCTCAAACGTGAGCCAATCTTGGTCTTCTGGAGTCAGTCGTCCATCAAGGCTGCTCGACCAATCGATTTGCAAGAATTCGGAACCGGCTGCAGGTTCGTTTTCTGCACAATGCCAGGTTCCATCGGTTGGGAACGTGAAACACGCTGAATCAAAATCACCACTTCCATTGGCACTGAACGGAATCAAAACGGACGAGTCGAGGTCATCGAATATTGTCAATTCTTCGATCACAGCTCGTGGCGCAGAGTTGTCGACTGTAATCAATTGAGAAACAACCGACAGTTGACCCCCATGATCCATGCGATCATCGGTGATTCGCAACTCAATCTGGTGAACACCTCGTGAGAGATACCCACTCCAAGAGATGTTCTCGATGCCTTGACCAACCATCAGCGTACCATCCACATTCGACCACCATTCAAACGAAACTGGATTGTTTTCAGGGTCAGCTGAACTGCTTCCGTTGAAGAAAATGACATCCTCGCTAGCCGTACCATTGCGTTCAAGTGTAAATGCTGCAGTTGGCATTTCGTTGAAGAGTTTCACTTCCACAGTATAGGTTGCGTTGTTTCCAACTTCGTCCCATGCAACGACGTTCAAGAAGAATGATGCTGGTGGGTCGTCTGTATAATGGTCGAAGGTATAGGTCAATACTTCTGGACAGCCCCATTGATTGCCCCATCCATGACCTTGTCGGTTGTAACCACCAAACTTAATCAGGCAAGCGAAGTCATCGCCTTCTGGATCAAAGGTTC
>JAPOIF010000037.1 GCA_029979085.1 Methanobacteriota archaeon
CGCTATGGCTGCTTCGGAAGAAGTCGAAACGACCGAGTGATTGCACATAGCATGAAATACGACTGAACTGTGGTCGTAGCATGGATAAGCGTGCTACGATTACGATTCTCGTTGGGCTAGGCATCTTTGTTGTCGGTATTATCGGATTCGTTATTGGCGGATTTGGTATTGCTGGAATCGAAGAGTCCAGGGAATTCACGCTTGAAGAAGTGACCAATGGAACCATTTTCATCGAGGATGTCGATGGAGTAGGCGATGTCGGTGTCACCTTTTGGGTACAAGGTAAGTATCTTGATGATGACGACAACGGAGTATGGGATATTTGTGAAAATGTAAGTATTACCGTAACTGAAAAACCCTCTGTCGATGAGACCTGGGCTAAAGGCGCATCTGTTTATGATGGTGATTTCTATTCTGAAGTTGTGGATGGTTATGATAAGCAAGGTACCTCAAGTTGTGACGCAGACGAGAGGAACAGAGATTTTGAAAAATCAGAGGATGGTTACGTCAAGATTGGTCGTGCATGTTATGGATGTACGACAGGCGACTTCTCGTTCGAATCCAATGTGAACGTTTCTGTTATTCATGATGATGTCTTCGTTGAAGCACTTAGTGAGGATGGTGCGATGATTGCTATTGGCTTCCTTGGAGGCTTTGGAGGACTCTGTTGTGGTATCATCATCATGTTCATCGGTGTGATCTTGATCTTTACATTGAACGAAGATGCACCCGTTGAAATGATGGTTGGTGCTGATGGAATGTATATGATGAATTCAATGCCGCCGAATACCGTTGGTGTCGGTGTCAATCAGAACATCTCGCAAGTTACGACATCATCTGTTGTTACAGAAGATATGACAAAAGCAGAACCGTATCAGTTTCCTTCAACAGATGGAACTGCAAGTACTGAAGGTTCAAACGATACGACTGTACAGCCGTTTGAATTTGAAAAGAATTGATTACTCCTCTTCATCCTCATAGAGGAATGTCTTGCAGGCAGGGCATGTGAAGGAGGATGGTCGATCTCCGTCGAGTTCGGTCACAACGCCACATGGGCCGCAAAGGATTGTTGTCTTCTTCGGTTCATCGATCGTGACGTCAACTCTGTACATAATTCGGTTCGCATCAGGAAGTTGTTCTGCACTCGGTTTCCATGCTGCAATATCTTGTTCTGTCATGGTTCGTTGACTTGGAGTGCTCATTCCTACAATGAACAGAAGTACGCCTGAGACACCAATCACTGCCCCCATTGAAAGAACACCTCCTACTGACAGAAAAGCACCAAAAGCGATGCATATCATTCCTGAAAGGATGAGGTTCTCACGCACATTGCGAACCATTGTTCTCACCTAGCTG
The DNA here is from genome assembly GCA_029979085.1 of Methanobacteriota archaeon. Lineage (GTDB taxonomy): Archaea > Thermoplasmatota > Poseidoniia > Poseidoniales > Poseidoniaceae > MGIIa-L2. The sequence goes on from JAPOIF010000037.1 coordinate 1,357, forward strand.
AGGACGGTTGCAAGCGTCTTTGCGACTCGTTCGACTGCATCACTTGGCATGGCGCATAGACCGATACGGATGCCCCCACGGAGTGGAACGAGGTAGACGTGATGTTCAGCGCATGCTTCGGTGATGGATTCTGGATCATCATGTTCAAGCCACGCAAAGAATCCATCGTGTGTTGGGTTGATCGGCACGCCGTATTCCTGACATGCATTGACAAACATGTCCCTGCGTTCAGTAAGCAATCCTTGCAGTCGTTCTCGCTCTTGCGACCATTCTTCTGCAGATTCTTCATTTCCATGCAATTGTGCCGCAGTGTATTGGAGGATTCGAGGTGCAGCAGACCACGTCTGCCTTCCAGTTGTTCCGAAAATATCTCTGAGACGCTCTGTTACCGATTGGTCAGGATGAATGCCAATCAGTGCACCGGTTCGAAGACCGTAAGCAGTATGTGATTTGGACAATGAAAGGGCATAGGTGATGAGAAAGTTCTCAGGCCAAGGTGTTCCATCCTCCATGGCATCAACGATGGTCTGACCCCAACCATGTGGTTCGTTGGCATAGAGGCTGTAGGCTGTATCGAGAAGAAGTGTATGACCAACGTCCGGGTACTTGGATGCACTTGCCATCATGATGTCGAGCGCTGCTCTTCGGCCTTCTGCTGTCATTGTCAGTCCAGTGGGATTGTGTGCAGGATCGTTCAACCACACCATCACTGTATTCTGGCTCTGCGCGAGTTGTTCGACGCTGGCTTCAAAGGCTTCATCGGCAAAGTAGGGGTAATCTCCTTCCGTCTCTGGCAAGAGTGGCCATGTTGCCATTTCAAGTCCACATCCTTTGAGGAAGCCCGCATATGGACCCCAATGACGGTCTCGAAGAAGAATGGCATCGCCACGTTCGCAGAGATTGTTCGCTGCGAGGAATAAAGCTCCTGAGCCGCCGGGAGATGCTGTAGAAACGAAACCAAATCCCATCGATTGTAGAGCATCTCGATGTTGTCCAAGTGCAAGGGAAATACTCAGATCAAGAAAATCTGGGAGCCCTTTGAGTGGGGCGTAGGATGAAAATTCCAGTGCTGGTGCTTCTCGAAGCATCCTGTCGACAACCTGATTGATGGCTAATGTTCCATCATTTTCGAGCAAGATGCCTGCCGTCCCATTCACTGCATCATGACCTTCTTCCTTCGCTGCAAGGTATCGGGCATACCATCCAAAGATGGTATCATTTCCTTGCCGAGTCGAAGCGAGGGCATTGACCAGCGATGCACCAGGTGCTTCGTCCATAACCCATCCAAGCGGGTTACCCTCTTGACATTACCGAGGTTGAACCGTTTCCTTCATCAAGGGGTGACGCGACCCACGGTTCAAGGCCAACGTAGCACAGTCTGGTAGTGCGTCTGATTTGTAATCAGACGGTCGGGGGTTCGAGTCCCTCCGTTGGCTCCACTACACCTTCACACAAGAATCCTCAAACCGTTGAAGCGTTTGGTTGTGTCATGAGCGCTGCTCGACTCGACGGGAAAGCATGTGCTGCTGATTTGGAACAGCGTCTCAAGCAGCGTATTGCAGAATGCTCTGTTCAACCACATCTCGCCGTCATCATTGTGGGTGACGATCCAGCTTCCCATGTCTACGTCAACAACAAAATTCGGTCGTGCGAGCGACTCGGAATTCGCTCAACACATGTCGAATTACCTGAAGATACGGATCAATCCATTGTTGCAGAGTACATTCGTTCCATGAACGAGCAGAGTGATTTGCATGGCATCCTGATTCAATCGCCTCTTCCTCATCATATGGATGAAGAAGCACTTACAGAATTAATCGATCCACGAAAAGATGTTGACGGTTTCCACCCGGTCAATCTTGGACGTCTGGTTCAAGGACGAAGCGATGGTATGGTTCCCTGCACACCCTCTGGCGTGATGGAAATGTTGCGATGGGCTGAAGTTGATTTGACCGGAAAGAAAGCGGTTGTTCTCGGACGCTCGTTCAACGTTGGAATGCCTCAAGCACTGTTGCTTGCCGCTCGAGGGGCTGACGCAACCGTGACCGTTGTTCATTCTCGAACGAAGGATGCAAAGTTCGAGTGTCAACAAGCCGATATCATCGTTGCTGCAGTTGGTCGACCTGAAATGGTTCAACCTGATTGGGTCAAGGAAGGGGCTGTTGTTGTCGATGTTGGCATCAATCGAGTGGATGATGCAAGTCGTGAGCGTGGTTGGAGGCTTGCTGGTGATGTGCATCCAGATGCAGCAGCACATGCATCCCTCCTTTCGCCCGTTCCAGGTGGCGTTGGTCCAATGACGGTTGCCATGCTGATGGCCAATACAGTCACAGCAGCAGAATACTTGAGTTCATGATGTGAGCAAGATGGATCAACGAGCGCCACGAACCGCTGCGTTTGCTTCAACGATTGCAACAATGTCGTTCATTGCATTGCTTTGCAATGCTTTTCTTGGAAAATATCCTGGACAAGAAGGACAGCGCGTCCTCCTCAAACCTCTGTTTACTGGATTTCTTTCAGGGACAGAAAAGGATTACTGGGCTTCAACTGGATGGGGGCAACAAGAATGGATTTGGCTTATCATCACAATTTGTCTTGCCTTCATCGTTGTATGGTGTCGACAAGAACGTCCCGTTCCAGAACTCCCTGTACGCCGTTCTGTTGAAGAACAAATTGCAGATTTTGAGTCCGCTTCAACGAGTGTTGGTTCTGTTCAATCCGCTTCGGTAACACAAAATACTTCGAACATTATTTCCTCAATCATAGGGGAAACCACAACGGTCGATACACAAAAAGTCCAGTCAGCAACTGCACTTCTTTCGAGCGGAACGTTAGGAACCTATGCCGCTTCAGTTGTTTCAGAACGGAACACGGACATCGAATCGAGAACATTTGAATCTGAACTTCTACCGGTTGAGAAAGAAGAGGTTTCCGTACAAGACCGAGATTTTGTTACGGATGGACCAGCATTCATTCCACTGCCTGGAAAAGAAAATCGAAACGAGCCAGCGGCGCTTCTTCGAGATCCATCAAAAGAATTCGTATCGGACGGGCCTGCTCACATTCCTCTTCCTGATCTGCCAGAATTGGATGACGAAATTCCTGAACCTCTTCCAGAGATGCCAGTTTTGGACGATTTGCCTACGTCTGCAGATGTCCCCCAAATGCCGAATCTGGATGACTTGTTTTGAAATCAAAGAGAGAGGTTCAAAACAGTTGGAGAGGAGGTTGACATGATGTGGAGTTCATCGTTTGATTTGCATTGCCATACGACACACAGTGATGGATCACTCTCGGTCGACGAACTTGCAGATGCCATGTCAGAACAATCCGTGACCGTTTGGTCTCTCACCGATCACGACACCATTGCAGGCTGGGATGAAGCGAGAATTGCGGCATCACAACGAGGTATTGCCTTCATACCTGGTGTTGAATTGACTTGCGATGTTGAACTTCCATGGGATGATGGAATACTCGAAGCAAATGCACGTCAAAGACCTCCCTCTTCATGGCACCTCTTGGCCTATTTTCCGAACGAACCGATTGAAGAAGGATTGAAAAAATTCGAAGAGTGGCTCTCGCCTTTGCATGAAGACCGAGTCCCTCGTATGCTTGAGATGATCGACAAGGTCAATGCATTTGGTATGGCTATTGAAGCGGACGATGTCCTCTCTCGAGCCAAAGGGAGCGTTGGGCGTCCTCATCTTGCGATGGCAATGGTGGATGCTGGTTATGTTGAGTCCATGGATGAAGCCTTTGAGAAATGGTTGGGTGATGGTCGTCCTTGCAATGTTGAGCGACCAAAGCCGTCGCTTGCAGAAGCAAGTGCACTGGTTCATGCCGCCGGAGGTATCACTTCATTGGCTCATCCACGGTATTACGGCGTGGATTATGAAACGTTGATTCAGCACCTTAAGGCATCGAAGGTGGATGCGATTGAGGCTTTTCATCGTAGTCAATCCGATGAGGAACGTTACCGGATTTGGAAACTTGCAGAACAATACAATCTACGCGTAACCGTAGGATCTGATTTTCATTCCTTCAGAGGTGGTCACCGGCCAGGACATATGCCTGTCATCGTCAGGAGTTTGCCGGAGTTGATTTCATCGGCATGATTCGATGAACGAGCAATGCTGTCTCAAACAAAAGAATCACAGGTAATGAGACAAGAAACAGCGACAATGGATCCGGTGGCGAGAAGATTGCTCCCATGACAAAAGCTGCGAACCAGATATGTTTTCGATAGGCTACCAACGTAGGCGGTTCAACCAATCCGATGCGTAATGCGAGAAGCGTCAAGACTGGTGCTTGAAAACCGATGGCGCTTGCTATGCAGAGATTCAGGATAAATCCAACATAGGCTCCTAATTTCCATTGCGTCGAGAGTCCTGCTTGTTGAGCATCGTTGCTCAGATATTCAAACAGCATAGGTGTCAACAATTCCCATGCGTATAGAACCCCACAAATGGCCAACAGAAGACTTGAACCAATGGCAATGAAGAATGAGAAACTTGGCTTAGGAGGTCGAATGTTCACTTCTTTGAATCGTTCAAGAACGAGTGGATGGCGTACGCCTCGAAGGGTTGTTTCCGTGATGACCAATAGCAATGCGAGGAAGAGGCCAAAACTTGCAGAGAGTTGGATTTGAAGCATAAGGAATTCAACTGGGGATGTCACGATGACATTGACATCATCTGGAAGCCTTTGCTCCTCAATCAACCACGTCACGATGCGTTTGGCGATTGGAAAGCCAAGAACCAATCCAGTAAGAAACAGTCCAAGCAGCGCCATTGCCCGGCGACGGAGATAACCCCGTGCTGAATTGAGGAGTTGACCGCCGGGCGAATCCATCAATTCAGTGACAGCGTCTTCCAAGGATGAGGAGGACGCCATGGTCATCCCAAGCGTTGGTTCCCAATAAGTGAATGCTCACTCTTCTTCCCAAGTATGGGATGGGCGTGAGTCGTACCAATGCCTACCGTTGTTGTTCAATCGATACAATCGGTAAACAACAAACCCAGTGATGTAGAGCGACGGAAGTGAAAGGGCTACTGCGTTTGTCATGGAATTTTCTGCGTGTTCATACATCGATTCGACTTTGACTTCTAGGGTACCTTCGTCACCAGCGTGATGCAAGAACACAAACGTGTAGACGTTTGGCGATTGAAGGTTGAGATCAATGCTTTCATTGGGGAGAAGAGTTGCTGTACAGGCAACCTGTTGTTCGCAATGTTGGATGGCTAATGCCTGCATACGTTCCCAGTCAACACCAAAATCTGAGAATCCATCTTCGGCGAGGTCGACCGTGATAATCGCATATTCAAGCACGATAGAATCGTCCATGTTGCTTATTGTTGTTGTAATTGTATCTTCTGAACCGACTTCTGCAAGAATGTCTTGAACGGTATCTCCTGGCCCGAGGCGGAATGATGCCTGCTCCTCATTGGTCGCATCTTGGTGATTCACGGCACCCATGATTGCAGCAAAGAGTATGAGGAGAATGGTACCTTCAACAAGAACATGTTTCCAAACCTTCTCTCGATTCACACCTTTGAACATGGATCCGTGATCGTTCCTCAACCGAGGCTGTATATGGTGGATAAACAAAGCACCGATTCCCCCCACAAGCATTCCGAGAGGTATGTCGATAATCCAATGAATCCCGAGATAAAGAATAGCGAAAATGAAAATGATTGTATTGATGAGAATGAAGGTATGATAGCGATAGTGACGCCATTCCTTGAGCGTCTGACCTTTGGATTTGACATGAAGATAATTGAGCATCAGGATTCCAAATGGAATGGCTACGTGCAACGAGGGTACGGCGTTGTCAAGTGGGTCATGGGTTGCATAGAACGTTGAGTACCACCCATCGTGATACAACAAAGCATCCATACCCGGTATCCAGGATGATGTAACTTCAACGTTGAAGAAGAGATAATATGGGACTGCAATGGCATAGATGAGGAGATAATTCAGCGTAACTTTGTCTGTCATATCTCTATCACCCATGTAGGCGTAGTAGACGGTAGTCACATAGATGAGGAAGAGGTATACGAAGAGATAATGGAAGTTGAGAAATGCTGTGAGTGCATCATTGTAGAAGACATTTTGAATCCAAAGAACTGCATTCCCTTCAATCCCGTGGACAGCATCCGTCCAATGACCAACGCGTTCTTTGATCGGCTCATTTAATCCATCAGTGAGATTTTTCCATCGGATGATGACCACGTATCCCAACGCATGGAGATAGTAACGATGTTTCCGAATTGTTTCGAACCATGTTCCATATTTTAAGCGTGAATCCTTATCATGCAGCGAAAAAAGATAGCATATGAGTGGAGTCAAGAACAGAATCATGCTCATCATGACCGTCCAAGGACTCATAGCCGTTCTCCGCAGATTGCCCATATAGAGGTTTACTGCCTACAAGACAGCAGCCTCTTGATTCAAGACAATTTCTTTGTCATGGAGTTCAAGAACCATCATGATTTGGATGGCTTGAAGGCGATGTATCAACAGGCTCCAGAGAACACGCTCGAAAGCCTCGTACATGCGATGAGCTTGTTTGATGGGATTGAATTTGATATTCGCTTGACCAAGGACAATCAACTTGTAATTCATCATGATCGAACTGTATCCGTTGATCCATCTCGACGAAAGAACAGTTCTCCTTTCGTTGAAAATTGGGATTTGGATGATTTACTTGAACTCGGATTTTGCTCCTTTGAATCGTTGCTTGAAAACGCTTCAATCCAACGTGCGATTCAGGAAGAAGGCAAGGTGTTGGTGATTGAAACAAAACGCCCAAGTCTCAAGGTGAAGAAAAGTGGTGGTTGGTTTGCGACAAAAAAACACGACGCACACATGGGCAAGACGATGAAGTTAGCAGAGAACCTTTTGCATCAATACGATATCCCAAAGCATTCAACAGTTCATTATGCCTTCCATAAAACCATGAAAAACACTGCAAAGGTAGGCGGTCTTGAGCGTGATTGGTCAACATTGTTGCCAACCATCCGGCCGTTTGCGGGAAAGAAAACGCATCGTTTCCTTGCCTTCCCTGAATATGTCAGCACTTCGTTTTCAAAATTAATGCGTAAGCACCAGCGAAACGGTTCGCCGATGATGCCTTGTGCCGTTGAGTACCTTTTGAATCCAACAAACTTGATTCCAGTAGGTCGAACAGTTGGTCTGAAAGGAAAACAATTGAAGCAATTGACAGCTATTCGTCAAGGCTTTCCAGTGTATCTATGGCCAGTCAGTCCGTCGATTGAACATTCAGTTCTCAATGCTGGTCTTTCTGCATTAACAGATTCAAGCGACCCAGATATGACCTGGTTGCCAAGTGGGCATGCTCGTTGGACTCGGCCAGCAACGACTCCGTTGGATGAGTCCCAACAACAGGAATTGAATCTGGCCACCAAAGAGGAACACCTTGATGTTCTCAAATCCTTGGAAAGCGATGTTGTTCCATGGATGGAATGCGATGCTTCTCGTAAACGAGAACTTTTCAGCTCTTGGAGAACCAAGTGGAATTGGTCGAAATCCGTTGATGAACTCATGTCTGCCGAGCAACAACGAGGCAGTATGCCTTGGGAAATGGTACGCATGATCGGACATCGAGGCTCAGGAAAAACAAAACGTCCAGTTTTGTGATCACTCTTGTTCGTGCCCATCCGGAAGATGTTGTTTGGCATCGTGACGCAGGAAAGGTCCGTACAAGGTTGGCAGGAGTGTCACACTCGAGACCATTGCAAGGCTGATGGCAACGATGAACACCTGTCCGAACAATCGCAATGGCAACAATCCAGAGAAGTTGAGAATAGCAAAACCACCAGCCGTACTGATCGCTGCACCGAGCATCGCACGTCCCGTAGTGGCGGTTGTTTTTGAGGTCCATTCGGCCACAGATTTCTCTGGATGGAGCTCGACTTCCTCCTCCAAGCGGATGACATAATGGACTGCATAATCAACACCTAACCCTAATGCGAGAGCGCCGATGGTTACGGTCTGTGAATTCAGTTGATATCCGGCAAGTCCCATAATTCCGTAAACCCACAAAACGACTGTGATGAGAGGAATCCAGATGACTCCACCTCGGAGAACTGCTTGTGTGACACTTTGTGTTCGTACGAATTGAATCAAAATCAACACGAACAGAATCGTGAAGGCGACGATGGCTGTGGAAGTGATGGCGGAAATCGCAACATCTGCGCTGATCTGTGCAAGAATGAGTGCACGACCACTCAGTTCCATGGTGTAATCACCCTCAATGGTCATCGAAGCATCCTGCAACGATGCAGAAAGCGCTTCCTCAAAATCAACAGTTGCTTGCCAATCAAGGGTGTTGGCTTGGAATGAAATGATGGTTTGACGCCCATCTGTGTACAACAACGAGTCAACCAAATCTCTTCCAGTGGCGTTTTCAAGCAAGTATGTTTCAAGTTCAACAAATCCATTTGCCGTTGTCAGATTCTCGAGCAGGCCATCCAGTGTTGGATTTCGTCCACGTTCGGATTCCAATGTATCCCAGAGTCCAGTTGGAACACCTGTGACGCCTTCAGTAATGCTCAATGTTGCTATCGCAGTGTTGTAGGCTTCAATCCCTTGTTCAGAAAGAATGTCGCCATCCAGAACAACGTACAATGGCGTAGGGCTGCTTTGGAACTCCTCAGCAATCATGAGGAAATCTTGTACAACTTCCAGAGAATCATCAAATTGATCAGCAGTATCGAAACCAACCTCAAGCGTACTCATTCCATAGGCCATTGGCATGGACAAAACAAGCGCTGCAAGCAAAACGAATGAAGCCTGATGTTCTGCCATTTGGCCGATTCTTACGGTCAGTTTCGTCTCGTTCATCGCACCCGATTTGTGAAGAGGCAAAGCCTTCGACGGTAAGGCTGTCATCAACGCAGGTAGGAGTGAAATACTCAACACATAGATTGCAAAGAGTCCAAGCGCAATAACGGTTCCAAAGTTGACAAGGAACATCTGTGAAGAGAGTCTGAACGAAAGGAATCCGACCATGTCAGTGAAAATAGCGATCACCAAGGCGGCTGAGGTCAAAACCGCGCCTGAGCGAATCGCTTTGATTCGTAATTCATGGTCAAAATCCTTCAGAGTTACTCGTCCTTGAGGATCTTCGCGCTCCATCTCTTGCATCACTTCTCGTATCCTCGTCACGACGTGAATGCCGTAATCAACACCAATCGCTAAGAGGAGAATTGGAATACTATTCATTGCAGCATTAAAGGTCAATCTGAAAATACCAGCCGCTCCATACGTTGCAGCAATGGCGAGGATGGTCAGGCCAATCACGTAAGCGGTATCTCGAACGGACCGGAATTTGATGTACAAAAGAACGGTGAGAAAGACCAACGCCAATGAGGTAAGGATACCAATTTCCTTGCCAATGTTTGCACTTTGTTCGTATTGGAATGCCGAGAATGAGAAGATGCGTAACTCATCATCTCCTGTTGCATTTCTTAACTCCGGAAGGCTTGCATCCGTCCATTCCACAATGCGCTCTTGAACGTCACCAATAATCTCGGCGTCTTCGTAATTTGTTGGATCGGTTGAAACAACCAAACTGATGAGAATGGGACCATCACTCTCCCAAGGATTTTGTTTGTCTTCAGCAGGCATTGTGGCGATAATGTTGCCACGATGATCGATGTTCTGCAATCCGATGTATGTTCCAAGGACGCCTTGCAATGAGCCTGTGGTTGCTGCAAGAGCGCCAATCTCGGCAGGATTTGCGCGACTTTGTTGAAGTGATTGTATCTGACCGAGCAATGCACCAAGTTCCTCGCTGATGTTAAGATTTGAATCCATTCGTTGCTGCCATTCGGTTACTGCGCCTGGATTCCAATCACGCAATGCTTGGGGTGAAGGAGCAACAGGCGCCGGAATGGCATCGATGGCTCCTTGCAAATCGTTGAGTGCAATCGTAAAGTTCTCTTCACTTACTACGGTGACATTCGCAAGGTGCTGAGAAAGTGTATCTCGCCAAGGCTGTGTTGTTACTGGATCTTGTGTGTTGAGCCAAAACAAAGCGGATCCTGCAGCGCCACTGGTTGCGCTTCCACCAAAGAGTGGTTCTTGGTACTGGAGAAAGTATTCGTTCGTAGAAAGATCGGCTTCAATAGCCGCAAATTGTACCCATGCTGCTGAATCCTGCATATCTCCTTGTTCAATTTCGTCGATGATGCGTATAAAATCCAACGAAGCTTGGTAACGCTCCTCAATTTCATACAGAAGTTCCGTCGTATCGTTTTGAGGATAAAATGCATCTTCACTGTTATCGAAATCGATGAACTGAGCCATTGATGAAAGAGCGATTGTAATGACTAAGATCGATGCAATGGTTGCCTTAGGGCGGGTGACAGATACTGAAGTTAAGGCATTGAATGGGTTCTCCATACCGCAGAGTCCTCAATGTCATGTATAAATGGGTGTTCAAAAAATGAAACAAATCACTTGTGAATTTGAACATCTATTGATAAGTCGAAGGAGTGAATGATCACCATGACCGAGAGACAGGCCAAATGGAAACGAGTTTGCAAATCGTCAAAATTGAAAATGAACAAAGTCAAAGGAAAGGCGATTGGAACAAAGATGGTTCTCGTTATGCGAACTGAGGAGGGATTGTTTGGGAGCAATGCACTCTGTCGGCATATGGCTTGGCCAATGCATTGGGGTGGAAAAATCAAGGATGGATGTCTTCGATGTCCATTGCATCAAACAACCTATCATCCTGAAGATGGTTCGATCAAAGAATGGTCACCTGCACCGTACTTTCCTGCGTATGGACGGATGTTGGGGAAACTTCGGAAACCATCTCCACTGAAGATGTACGATGTTCGCGAGCATGAAGGATACGTTGAGATAGATCTCAACTCGTGATTATTCGATGTGTCGAAGGACTTGGTCTCGAGCGAAATACTTCGGACGGTAGATTGGGACACCTTTTCCGTTCCGAACAATAACCCGCTCGTCGTAGATTTGTGCTCCGATACCAGCAACTCTTGCCCATCCAAAGAAGGTGGTGTAGTAACTTGGATCTTTAAGTCCAACATGGTGCAGAAGTGCACCGGATGCAATATCGACGTTTGCGTTTGGATTGGAGATTTTCGGGTTTTCAGAGAGGACGCGTGGCGCGACTTCACGAAGAGTTCGAATAATCTTGAAGTTGTCATCATCAGGACAAATCTTCTCTCCTAGGGCGAATTGTACGGTCGCTCGAGGGTCTTCTGCACGTAGTACGGCGTGACCGAATCCAAATACTGGGCGTCCTGCTTCAAGTTCTCCACGAACGAATTGCTCAACTTCTGCTGGGTCTGATGTTCCAACACGGAGAACGAATTCTAAGCACGACTGGTTGGCACGTCCATGCAGTGGGCCACTCAATGCATTCATTGAACTGGCCATTGCAGAATACAATGTAGCATGTCCACTCGCCACGGCTTTACCAACAAATGTTGAGAGGTTTCCACCACCATGATCCATGTGAAGAACGAGATACACTGAGAGGACGCGTGCAAGTTTTTCTTGTTCGACATCGAGTTGCAGTGTATGCGTGAATCGTTCCACCATCGACAAACTCGTATCATCTTCAGGGATGTTTTCGGTTCGACCTTCTCGGTATCGGAACAACAGCCCCATCATACGAGGCATTCGAGCAACAAGATTGAGGGCATCTTCCCTCCAATCGTTCTTGCAATCCCACATGCCGAGTGTTTGAATGCCGATTGAGAGCCAATCCATAGGATGGCCTTCTCGAGGGAGGGATGAGAAAATAGGGCCTAAATCACCAGGAATACTTGCTCGGCTGGCAAGATCCTCACGGAACGCAGAAGACTGTTCTGGCGTTGGTAACTCCTTGTTGTGGAGAAGAAATACAACATCTTCAGGAGCCATCTCAGCAAGTTCTGCAATTGGATAGCCACAATAATGGACGCCCTCACCTGGTGTAACGAACGATGTTCGACAGGTGCCGACAGGAACGCCTCTCATTCCGATGTCAAGGTGAGCTTCAGTCAAGTTGAGTAAGTGGTTTGCTTCCTCAGTCACGGCCTCACCGATGTGAGCCAACGCGGTCATTCGTATAAAGGAAAGGACGAAAAGGAATCCGCATGGTGTGCGAAACTACACCGAATTAGGTTTCTTGCCAGACGCGAAAACCTTGAGTTGATTGCCGATCTGCATGGACATGAAGTTTGATTTCATCTCCACTAATTAGGATGGCATCCTCAGCTGTTAATCCTGGGCACGTCGATTTCACTTGGTTCCATGAGCGCTTACTGCGGAGGTTTTCTGCCCACCATGGGAAGGCTTTGCATTGCTGAGGGCGAACGTTGTAGATGGTACATTGCTTCTTCTCATCAAGATAGATGCAAATTCCATCGGACTGGTTTGAGCGTAGGACATAACGTCCATCCAAGGTGGTTGTGCAATCCTTTCTGAGATATTCTTGCACGCTTAGGCCTGCATGGTCTGCGAGCCGTTGTGCATCGGTGCGAGAAAGATAGACAATTCCGCCGGGTTCATCGCAGCAGCGACCACAGTCAGGTTGGCAAGAGAAGTGAACTCCATCAGCCCACCAAGCGCCTCTCATTCTTCTTCACCCAAAAGTCGAGTCGTGGGTTTGATGGTTGAAAGATGAGCAATTTTGATTTCCTCATCTTCCATCTCGAAGGCCTCCATCGCATCTTCACTGACCAAACCAAGTTCGTGTTCAATCACTCTCAACTCATCAACGATATCGATCAATTCATTGGCATCTGCATGAGCAGTACGCTCAAGGAGTTCTTCCATCTTGAATTCAAGGTGACGTAATCGTAGGTCGTCACGAACCATGAGCCTCTCTCGCTCTGCCAAAACCTCGTCAATGTTCGCATCGATTCCTGCGAGAACATCCGCAGTACGTTCAATGTCACCAGCATTGATCGTCCCGAGTTGATGTGTTAGATGACGATCTCTTGCATCTACATCGAGAACTGTTGGGGCTTCTGGGGTCAATGCTTCCAAAGTTGTACGAAGATGCATCTCAAGCATATCATTGGCAGTTGAGAGATCTTCTGAAGTGACCAATGTTGGTTCCCAATCGTCCTCTTCAATATCAAGGGCTGAAGAATGAAGTTCGATGCCGCCTACATCAACTTCTGAGTATACAACATCTGTTGCCCGCTTG
>JAPOIF010000038.1 GCA_029979085.1 Methanobacteriota archaeon
GGTCTAAGACATGGTCGAGTTGTTTGAATTCTGAAACGGCAATGTTAGCACATGCTTCCCGAATTAAGTCAATGCACTCTTTCGTATATCGTCCACTTAATCCATAACCTTGCACGAAGAGCCAATCACCGGCAATGATTGCCTTTGGCTGGCCGATTCGTTCGTGAAGGGTTGTAATTCCACGGCGCAGTTTTGCAGCATCATTGATGTCATCATGAATCAGCGTGGCTGTGTGAATCAATTCAAAAGCCATTGCCAAATCCATGATTTCATCGACATCCTTTCCTCCTGCTACCTCATAGCAAAAGATTCCAAGGAGCGGACGAAGTCGTTTTCCACCGCTCAACAGGATTTCACCAGAGAGTTGTGCAACTTCGCCTGCACCGTTTTCGATCTCGCGTCGAATCAAATCATCCAACGCATGGTTGACCTTTTCGCGAAGGTCTTCGAGGCGCATGAGTTGCGCTTCAGGAATTGCTTGCACAGTACACTCGACGAGGGTGTCCTTCTTAACGAGTGGGCTACGCCCATAGATTGCTGAGGCAGCCTCAGCCGAGGTGAAATGATGGACGATGAGCGCTTAGTGTTCCTATCGACTTCGTCTCATGGCGATGGAGTCCGCCAACAAATCGAGAAAGTTCTTGAGCAACGAAGCAAGACCTTCGATGCCATTCTACGTCAGGCACCTACCATTGCGGATGCTCTCTCCTTGCTCTCCGATGGCGTAGGTGATTTGGTCGCCATGAGCCCCTTGGATTGGAATCAACACCAGAATGAGAACATTGCAATCGTGGGATTGTTGTCCCGTCGAGAACCGACATGGGTTCTTGTTAGTGATGACAAGCCAGAATATTTGGTCAAGAACGCTCGAATCGTTTGTCACCATCCATTGCTTCAGCGACAAATGCTTCGCTTGCGTCAAGATTTGGATTTGGTTACAAAATCTGAAGTTGAACTTGAACACGAACACGATTCAAGAGAAGAAATTGAAGGTCTTGAAGCGTTAAGGCAAAACGGTACAATCGATGGATATGTCGTCAAACGTTCTCAGTACAATTTGCTCTCAGAAAAAACCCGGAGACATACGCTTGGTCTGCATAAAGGTTCACCAGAGCGTTCCCATTTTGTCCCTCCTCCATTGAATGGTTTCACGCTCATTGTCGGACGTGTAGGATTCCCGAAGCAACGAGTTGAGCATATTCTCGATCCATCCGCCGAGTTTGCCTATCGCATTGAATCAGCATTGCTTGAGAGTGTACCTTCTGATCTTGTTGACCTTACTGGAATTCATGTGGAGCAACGCGGTGTTGGCACCATTCTCCGTGAAGCGAAGAAAAACAACGATGATTGGACGATGAGTGCGATGATCGATACTGAAAAGAAGGTTCGACAATCAGGGACACGAGTCGAAATGAGAATTGAGACGTTGAGTGTTGATGGTAAAGTGAGCGCATGTGCTGAACAAATCGGACCAATTGAGAAGCATCGCATAGCGATGGTCAACCTGCTTCAAGAGTGGGGCAGTGTTCTGACCACATTAACGTCAGAACATCAGGCTACGAATCGAAGAGTACGAAATATGCCAGATGAGTTCCATGAGGATAGGCCAGCAATGATGCGTATTCATTCGGATGAATCCGAGTAACCAAGAAGACGTCGAGCCTCTTCAAGAGATTCTTCGTTTCTATCCTCGCCAACAAGGACAATTTCAAAGCCATTGTCCGTAAGGTATTGTTCAAGTTCGATAAGGGCAACATCAGGGTTCGGGTCGCAGAGGTTAGCAATGATTTCATCAATCTCCCGTCCTGTAGATTCCCATCCACCAGCAGCTTTTTGCAATTCAATGGCGAAACGTTCAACGATTTCAACAGCAGATCGACTCGGTGTTTGGGCTTCTCGAAGCGATTCTGCAACAGTTTCATGCTGTTCTCTGAGTTGTTGAACTTCAACAAGGGTGGATTGAAGAACGCCTCGGAATTCTTCGAGATTGTTGTTCTTGGAGTAACGTCGATGCGCCTTTTCCAGTTTACTGTTGATGGAGGAAGCACCGGCAGCAATGGCTTCCTTGGCTTTGACAGCCTGAACAATCGCTTCACTCGCAAGCTGGATTCGTTGCGTTAACGTGTCGTTGAATCTTCTCGTTTCATCAGCAAGATCTCTTCGAACAATCTCACGAAGTGTATTGCCGAGTTCATTCGCTTGTTTGAGCATGGTTCTTGCAGTCTTCTCAGCGGTTACCATTCACTCACCGACCAAGTCTGTGTGTCGAATGTGTTTGAAGGTTTAGCCGAATTCAAGGTGAAAACACGGGTATCTCGCTAAGGAAAATTGAAGCGAAAAACGGCTTATTGATGTCGATTTGACAGCGAAACCACATATACTGTAAGGAAACAACCATGAGCAGGTGAAGTTATGAGCAATCGTTCGAGTCTCCTGTCTGAACTCTATCAGGCACGTCTTGAAGACCTCAAGGAGATTGCTTCAGCCTATGGCTTGGCCAAAAATGGGTCTGTTGAGTATCTTCGTGCTCAGTTGATTCGAGACCTCATCTTACCGGATTGGGATTTGACATTGGATGGGTTGAAGAACATCCTCAACAGCGACCTTGGTGAGTTGCTCGGCGTCTTTGGCATTAAGAAGACCGGGTCACTACGAACTCGTCGACAACGCCTGTACCTCCACCTCAATCATGACCCGAAACAACTCAAGGAAGAGAATTTGGATAAAATGACCAAGGATGAATTGCATGCCCTTTGCAAAGCACTTGAACTTCCTCGTTCAGGAAACCGTCAAACACTTCTGATTCGTGTTGCAGGGGTTCTCTCCGCACAACACAAGAATTGGGGAACAATCAAGCGTTCCCTGAAGCGTGGCGGAGGTTCTGTGTCGATTCCAGTGCCTGGAGATACTGAAGAAGAAACCCAATCGCCTTCGATTGAGGAAGAGGTCGAGAGTTTCGTGACCGATCACCCAGAAGGCTGGACGTTCGAAGAAGAATCAGACTTGATCGAAAGCATGGAAGAGAGTGGTATTGATACTTCACTCTCCGAAGTAGCTGCTTCTATAGAAGAAAATCTCACGCTCCATCACACTCCTGTTGAGGAACCAGTTCCTCCAATGTTGCAAGAACTCTCATCAGAAGAACCAACGCTCGAAGAGGAGGCTGCTTTGTTGGAGATTTCCTCGCGACAAGCTGAAGTTGAAGCCGCTGCTCGAGACTATCTTTTGGTTGGAAGTACAACCGATATGGAAGATATGAATACATTCATTTCCAGTCTTTCAAGCCACGGCTTTTCTGTTGAGTTAGCTCGAGTTCAAGACGCGATTCGAACCATCATTATGGAAACGGCTTATCGATCCGAACAGGAACGGAATGCCCTATCCAGTAAACCAGGTTCATGGTCTGAACGCGAAGCAATCCGAATGTTTGAACAAATGCGGCCTCAATTACGAGAACGCATTCCTGAAATTGTTGCTGGCCGAAGAGGAAATCTCGTTCAAGCCAGAATGGAGTTTGAAGAAGAAGCAAGAACGCTCGGTTTGGATTTGAGAAGTCCAGCGGTTTCCGGAAGACTCCATGCCCTGTTCGACCTGCATCTCGAAATCAGTGAGGCAGAGGAACTGCAAGATCCTTCAGCAGCACGACGTAATCGAATGCTTCGAATCCTCTATCATGGCGCTGTCCATCTTCCAGAGGACGTTCGTCGCACCATTGAGCGCCTCGAGCGAAATCTTCCTTCGTTCGAATCGTTGGTTGAGACCGTACTTGAGTCGAGTGAAGGTGATTTTTCAGAAGCACAACAGAGTCTTATCATTCGATTCCTCGAATCAAAAGGGTACCTTGTCAATACAGCTGAACTTCGTCCACGTGTGTTAGCATGTGCCGGAATTGTTGGTACTGAACTTGGGTATTTGACACCAAGTCAAATTCCTCGATTAGCACCAGGTATCTTGGTGAGTGATGAGCAGGTCGATGCCATCGTGGCTGAATTGAAGTCCCTTGCTGCAACCTTCAAGCCGAAGGAAACCAAAGAAGAGGAGCCTGAGATACAAGTTGCAGAATCCGTCGCAGATGCCTCGGATCGTGTTGGCGGTGTTCGTGGACAAATCGACCGAGTTGATGCCTTATTGTCTCGACTTCGGTTGCAAGACGGTCAATGATGACTCTGAGCGTAGAAGTTCTGAATCACTGTAGTAACGGACTGGATGTCTGTGATATCTCTTGCAATCAAATCTTCAATGATTTGTTGGCGTTGATGAACGTGCTTTTCGAAGACGTCCGGGGTTACACCTGCTGCTTTACAGATCACTTCTCGTAGGTTTGATGGAATTCCTGTTTCCTCGATTTGATCGGTCGCTGCGTTGTATTTCCAAATGGTGTTCAATCGAGGCTTGGAACCTTCCATACCTGCAATTTCAGCAACTTCTGTAATCTTACGAGCCGTTTTCCCGTTCACGTGGAGACGAGCTTGAATGATGATGAGATCAAGTCCAGTCAGCATAATCGGTGGTACATTCATCGGAGGGTTGATCATCCTCGTAACGGTTTCTTGAGCCGTGTTTGCGTGCAAGCTGCCAAAGGAACCATCGTGACCTGTGTTCATTGCTGTAAGAAGCGTTGCAGCCTCTGGCCCACGAACTTCACCAACAATGATTCTGTCTGGACGCATACGCAGGCTGGATTTTAGACAATCGTTCATGTCAACTTCAGGTGTTCCATCAGGACGTTCTCGTCGTGTCTCCATTCGCAACCAATGGTCGTGATACACTTGCAATTCAGCAGTGTCTTCGACGGTTAGAAGGCGACGATGCCACGGGATGTACATGCCGAGACAATTGAGTGTCGTTGTTTTACCAGACCCTGTCCCTCCTGCAATGACAAAGTTCGCAGGTCGACTGTCGAGACCTTCGATCCAGACCCACATCATTGCAGCGAGGCGAGAATTAACCGTTCCAAACTTGACCAAATCAATCATTGTCAGTGGATCTTCCTTGAACTTTCGAATGGTGAGCGTTGGACCATCAGGTGAAACAGGTGGAATCGTTCCATTCACACGGGATCCATCAGGAAGACGGCCGTCGAAAATGGGAACCATCCCTGGCCCATCACCGAGTGGAACATTGGTGAAGGCGGCAATGTTCTTTGCAATCTGCAGGCCAGCCTCATCATTAATCCAGACGTTTGTTCGGCACATTCCGTGCTTCCGATGAGCAACCTTGACGCATTGGGTTCCACCATTGTACATGACTTCTTCCAGATTGTCGTCCTCGAAGAGGACAGCAAGATCGCCATGCGGGTTTGGTGCAACAGATCCTTCAACGTGGTAAATTGGTGAAGGATGGTTTGATTCAGTGTAAATTGTGACATTTCCATATTGTTCAAGAATTTGTTCAGACATTGCTCAACCTCCAATTAATTTCGTTGCTCCGAGGAAAATAAACATCGACATTGCCATCCAACCTGGAACGAACCACATGGTGTCTCTCATTCGACCCAACATTCGGCCAGATACGGCTACACCAACGGCGCTTGCTACAGCAAAAAAGAGGCTAAATGTTGAGAGGAACCCTTCAATCTGGAAGCCGGATGATGCTGGAGTGAAGAGCCCTACAAGGAATCCAATGAGCCCAGGTAAACCGATGCAGACAAACAGGACAATCAAAATGCCACGGCCTTGAAGTTCTGATTCACGCTTGTTCATGAGGTCGTTCAATCGTTCATAATCCATGGACAGATTCATCAAAATGTCTTGAAGTGGTGCGTTCTGTTCGATTGCAGTTTCAAGAAGGTGCATGACCCTCTGAACTTGAGATGAGCGTGATTTTGTTGCGAAACTGGAGAGAGCTGCATCAAACGAACTCGAGTGGCTTTCCTTCAACGTTTCGACAAGGAGAGGCCCGAGTGGTGCAGGGGCTGTTTTTGCCTGATGTTGCATAGCCTCTTGAATACCAAGACCTGCTCCAACTTCATCGGAAAGACCCTCAAGGAACGACGGTAATGCGTTCTCGATTTTTCTTCGTCGAATACGTTCTCGAATGGGTGGAATTCCCCCGCCAATCATTCCCAGTCCAATGACGCCAAGCATCAACATCATCGGTTGATTGCTGAATGATTCAAGGAAACGAAAGAGCATGATATCACAATCCTGGATCTTTGGTATGGGTTTTGAGACCGATCATAATCATGGCAAATAGTGTCAGGAACAGGCCAATATTCACGACGACATCGATGGTTGATTGCTCTGGCATGCTAAAGAAGGAACCCATGTCTCCTACAAGTTGTGGGAAGAGACCGAGAACTGCGAGAATAATTGGTCCAATCATGCCGATGGAGAGAAGTGATTCTGGAACACCGCTCAGATCCTCAATGTATTTCTTGACGTCCTCTGTACGCTCTTCTTCCATTCGAGATCCTTGCTTCTTCAGCGTCTCGATGATGTCGGTGTTTTGCGTGATGTTCATGTGCATGATATTGAGCAGACGTCGATAACCATCGGTCTCAACCTTGCCCATCAGTGCCTTGATTTCTTTGGCAAGTGGACGCCCTCCCTTGCGAACTTTTTCCATCATATCGTTGAAATCCTCAGAAATGACGCCATAGCCTCCCTGAGAGATACTGTGAACGGTGGCTTCCAAACCAATCCCTGAAGACATGAGAACATCCATTGCACGAATGACATAGAGAACTTCACGTTTTTCGTCAAGTTTCCTCATCATGCCCACCTCAAATAACGTCTTCAATAAGTTCGAACACAAACTTCTCCGTTGAACCTTCGTATTCGAGGGATGCAAAAATGACCTTGACATCGCGTTCTTCAAACGGATCGTGAATGAAAGGCTGACCCGTTCGGAACATTTTCAGAATTTTCTTGTAGTCGTCCACAGAAAGAATACCACGGACGGTGTAAATGGTTGATTCAGCACCTTCATCATGGAGGTTATCACCTTCTCCTCCACGGATAATCGTTCGAGTCAAACGACGAGCGATTTTGACATCAATGTCTGTGTTTGGTATGCGAATCCAGTCTGCAGAACCTGTTCCAGTTGCCGGTCGAATGAAGAAATCCATGCCTGCCATGTTGACCCCTAGTCATCTGAGGGTGGAGGCAAGATTTGAATGTAATGGAACAATTTGTTCATGCTACAATCTTGAACCAACCAAATCGAGGTTCATGCAATACACCATCGTCGCTCATGCTATCCAACTCTGCTTCGGATTGTTCACGAGTAAACCCGCGTGCTGCCAAATTACGAACCAAGGATTCGAAATCCACGCCTTCTCCATTGTCCATGGCTTGAATGCATTCGAGGATTACAGCGTGAAGATCCTCTCCTTCGGTTGCATCTGTACCATCTTCTGCTTGTGGTTCAGAGAGGTTCAACGTTGGTGGCGCTGTTGTCGCCGCTGCCATCTTTCCTTCTGCGATGTCGAGAGCTTGCATGACGTTGAGACGATAGCCTTCAGTATCGATTTGACCGTAATGTGTCTGAGCAGAAAGGAGCCCATCCACCATTTCAGGACGAATTCCTTCCTTGAGCATGGCTTCTTTTGTTGGCTCGCAATTCAAGGATTTTTGATGTTGGTCGAGACGCTCAAGGGTCGCCACACATGCTCGAACGAGCCATGAAGCGTAACGATCACGCGAAACAACAGCAGCCTCTTCGGGACGAAGTGAAGTATAGACAGCACCCTCGTCGGTTTGATACCAACGTGCTTTCGCTGTCATGCTAAGGAGAACTGGCTCTCCTGAATCGACTTTGTCAAGAAGTTGAACAACGAATTCACGCATCGATTCCGATGCATATTCTCCAACCGAGAAGTAGTGTAGGCCAGACGGGTCACGCAATTGACCTTGGTACATCTGTGAGCCATTGCTCGTTTCACGTAATTCCAGACGTTCGACAAGACCTGATACGATGATGCGATTGACTTTCGCACCCAATTTTGTAATCACGAACGTCGGATCAAATTCTCCTGAGCCTTTCTCATTCAGGGTTGATTCTCCAAACTCAGAGGCGAGCATAAGCCATGCAGGTTGTCGTTGAATTTGCCGTGAAGGTTCCATCACTGCAACCCCCATTGAGCGCGAAGTTCAGTCGCTATTAAACCGGTATCCGTATCGGTAAAGGTTGCACCATCGCATAGGATCATTGCTCCTTGTCCATCGTTGATGATACGACCTGTAACATCGAGTTCACGTCCGAGGAGCATGTCTCGAATCTTCTGAACATAAGCCATAGAACCATTGGCTTGAATTTCATCAACCATCGTAGCATGGTCGGTATTGAGTAGCGAGAGGGCAGCATCCTTGGAAACAAGCAATGCACATGTGGATGCCTTGTCATCAAGAACCAACCGAAGACGAACATCTTCGTTTCCTTCGACTGCTCCATGATCAAAACATTGGCCTTCACGTAGGACTCTTCGACAATCTGGGCAACGCATAATGGTTCCAGAATCTTCACGAACAGAAACAATGGTTCCACGGGTTGCAATACCTACTCGGCTTGGTCCAGAAACAAGTTCTTCGAGAGGAACCTCGATTTTCAAATTCTCAAGGTCGAGTTCTCCTTCCCATGGCGTTTCATCGAGAATCGTAAGTTGCTCCTCTCGATCGATGGTGATATCTGGGATACCTTGCCATGCACGTACTCGTGCATCAGTAATACGAACTGTCATTGGAAGTGAGGTGTCATCAATCGGTAAATCTGTCCAGGCGCTGACTCGACATTGCCCAGTAGGGTCTGCGATTTGACCCGACCAAAGGTAACGCTCTTCGCCATCTTTGGTGAATGTTCTTTTCTCCCATGAAGTGATGTTGACGACAATTTCAACATCTTTTGAACCGTCACGGAGTGTGCTAATGGTTGAGACCATGCCTTCTTTGAGTGCGTCTGTATTGGCAAAACTAGCATCATGGAACGGTTCAATTTTTGTCGTTCGGCCAAAGTTCAACTCTGGCGTATCACGGAAAGTCTTCACTTGAGCGCCATCAATTTTCAGCAATGTACCAATTTCGTATTCAAACGGTTCCCACGACAAGAATCCGATAGCACCGGATTCATCGGCAAGACGACCTCGAACAACATCGATACTTCCACTTCCATCTCTTCGATGGATTTGGTCAGCACGTGAGGACATGAGGCGCCCAACAACGCAGACGTACCCATCACTCGGTAAGGCAGCAATGTCCACCGGTTCACCAGGTGCTACGACAGGTCGTGAACCTTCACGTAGGACTGCGATTCGAGAGGATTGATTGATGTTCAAGGACATGCGGCCTTGGTATTCATTGACAGAAGCACCTTCGATGCGAACCACAGACCCTGGGGTGATGTTGCTGTTGTTGCCCCAGTCTTTGTATTCCCATCGGGTGCGTTCTCCACTGCCTTCTTGCCATGGATCATCCTCCAACAGCCCAAAGGCGATTGATTTCGATTCGCCGCGAATCATTTGTTCACGAACATTGTGCGATACGATTTCAACTTCGATTTCGATGTCTCGATCGTCCGATTTCAACTCGGATAGGCGACTCACTTTCTTCGTTGGGCGATTGGATTGTCCACCTGCCTTTGGGGCAGCAGGAGTTGCATCGGACTCGCTCTTGAATCGTCGAATGATGGAACGGATAGCATCTTGGGGCGGAATAAAGAATTCTTCCTCATATTTTTTGAAAGCGGATTTTACTTCCTCTCGATCGGCTCCAGGACATTCCTGCAGCACGGCGGAGATGTGATCGTTGTAACGATCTTCATCGGCCATTCCGTTCACCTCCGCCAGGCGTGTTGTTTTGATTGAGCCTGTGCGGAGAACAGGCGACGGGCTTTTGTGCGGATTGGTGAAGACGATACACTCCCATGACCTCCATGGAACTGTACAAGAATGACGAGGGGTGATAAACAATACCCTCTTGAATTCAGGCAGGATTGATGCGCATCCCTTGAGAGAAAAGAATGTCTGAAAGGTGGTTGCTTCCAGTACTTGAGACACCATTCTTGGAGGAAAGCGTACCAAGATAGACCCCGTTTGAGATGGCCTTGAACAGGTTACCTGAAACGCCAGCTTGCTTGAGCGCCCCCTTGATTTCACCATCCTCAACTCTGAGAATCGTACTGGTCGTAACTGAGAAATCTCCGCTTGTAGGGTTGGCCGTATGTGCACCCATGACACTGTGGACAATGTATCCTTGTTCCATCGTCTCGATGAGTTCTGCACGGGTTTGGGACTTGTTTGATGAAATCAATTGCACATCACCGCAGCCTGTGGTTGGAGGGGACATATGACTACCGCGAGAAGCTGATCCTGTGGTGATTGCCTCATCGATTCGACCTTCTGCGACGTTCTTTGCGGCATCACGAGAAGACCAAATCATCTTCCGCAGGACGCCGTTTTCGACGATGGTATGGCATGAGGTAGGCACACCTTCTCCATCACGAGACGAAGAAGCAAATCCACCCTCCATCCTACGGTTGTCAAGCATTGTAAGGTGTGAGTCAAGGACAAGATCGTTCATCTTCTCCGACCAGAAGGACTCTTTTCGAACCATTCGATCACCGAGAATCGAAGGACGAATAATGTTCGAAAACAGTGAACTAATCCCTTGAGGGGTCATCAAGACCGGTGTGTCAACAGGTTGTGTTTCAACCGAAATCGGGTCACGAGTTTTCTGCGCCCACTCAACTGCCATTGGGACGCAACTTGGGATGCCTTCCATCAGTTTACGAGATGAGCAACTTTCCCAAGAACTGGTCATTTGTCCATTCTCTTCAATGGAGACTTGGACGCCTAAGCCATGTGACGTGGTAATACCTGATGCTTCGACACCTTCGCTGGAGAGCATGACGCCTGCCTCTGCTCCAATACCAACGCCACCGCCGATGACAACGGCTCGCTTATCGAGCGATGAAACTTCAGAGATAATGGCATCACCTTGTGTTAACAAATCTTCGGCGGAGAGGTTGAGAATGGCATCATCACGCATACCTTCAACAGGTGATGCGTCCATTGCATTGGGAAGCGAAAAACCCTCGATTTGCGGGCTTGCTTTGGCAATCGAGAGGGCTTCGGAGACAGCATGTTCGGCTCCGCTTGGATCCACGAGATGTGCATAGCCATAGCGACCGTTCTGGAGCACACGGACGCCAAAACCACCTTCACCACCTCCTGAGGCAAGGGATATGCGTCCGGCTTCAATGTCCAAAGAGCGTCCATACCCCTGAGAGGCTACGATTTCCCATTCTTGGATGCCTTGTGCTTCGCACTGCTTGGCAATGGACTGGCATCCTTCGAGGAGCCGGTCGATGGCATCATCTGGAATCATGACTCATCCCACCAATGCTTCACGAATTCGCATGATTGGGCCACCGTCACCGACTGGAACGGTCTGTCCTTTGCCGCAGAAGCCAGGGCTTGCGAGTTTCGCATCCTTGGTGAGGCCATCAACATCGTTGAGAATTTGCAGTGTTAGGCCACTCACACTCACATCACGGAGTGGTGTCGTAATTTCCCCGTTTTCGATGAGATATGCTTCCTGTGCTGCGAATTGGAACGAGCCACGTCCAGTGTCCACTTGTCCACCGCGGGAACCACAAGCATAGACTCCATACTGGATGTCTTCTGCTAGTTCATCGATATCTGTGAAGGAGCCGCCCATAATCATCGTGTTCGACATTCGCACAAGTGGATGATGCAGTCCGTCCTGTGCACGAGCTCCTGCGTTTGGTTCGATTCCGAAGTGGTGTGCAGTTTCTCGGTGGTTGAGATAATCTGTGAGAATACCGTTCTTGATGAGTGTCTTCTCTCGCACGTCAAGACCTTCGTCATCGATTGGATAAGCACCGTAGCCTCCTCGCATTGTTGGATCGTCAACGACCGTAACGATATCGTTGCCAATCTTCTGGCCGAGTTTTCCATCAAGACACGAATCGCCAGCAGCAACAAGGTCTGCCTCACATGGATGGCCGAGTGCTTCGTGAATGTACACACCTGTCAAATCACGGTCTGCAATGAGTGGAAGTTTTCCGCTCGGTGCGCGTTCTGCTTTCAACAATCGAAGCGCCGAAATTCGAGCATGTTCGCCAAGGCCACCAAGGTCGCATGCCTCGATCAATTCAAGTCCACCTTCTCCACCGTGACGCATTCTATAGGAAACTGGATCGCCTCCATCTCTGGCTGTAACCATGCCATTAACCATGGAGCGTTGGAACGACCAGGTGCGATCCATTCCTTCCGTTGTAAGGAGTTCAGTGTGAAGGTGTTCATCAGACCAGCCGCATGCAACAGAGATAATCTTGTCATCATCATTCGCTGATGCATGAATGGTTTGGAGCATGTCCAATTTTGTCTGTAGATCCGTGTTTCGAACATCTTTCTTCGGTCGCCAATGAATTTCGTCCTGTAGAATAGGAATTTCAGCAAGTTGAATCGGTTTTGAACCGCTTGGTCGTCGAGCAGCGACTGCTCGAGCAAGTTTGACTGTGGATTCAATTTCGTTTGGAATATTGGAGATATCGGTTGTGGAATGCACACCCCACGCTCCATCAGCCAGAATGCGGAGTGTGGCTCCAATTTCTTGACCTGGGATCGCATGTTCCAATTGGCCGTCCTTGAGTCGCACAGAAGAGGTTGTCTCAGCCATTAAACGGATTTCCGCATACGTTGCACCAAAGTCCATTGCTTGTTCAAGGGCGTTGTTCATTCGAGTTCGGTCGAGATATTTGGTTGACCGACCGTGGTCCGGTGCACTCTGAGACTGGATGACCATGATTAACCTTAGACAGGGTGGTGTTTGAAGTCTTTGCCTTCCTTACTACTCCCACTTGTTCCATTCGTTGGTCTGTGAATTCCTGATAAACCACGTACCACTTCCTCGAGGGTATTCGAGGTACTCGTGATTGTCTTCAGGGTTCACTTCACCATTCATTTCGGAGGATGGTATTCCCGCAGAAGTATCTCGCATGGCAACTTCTTCCTCCAAAATATCGAATCGCTCGTCCACACTGGTTGTGTTTGAGAGACCAAAATAGCCATCACTTTGAGCAATGAATTGCAATTCACTCGCATCGGCTGCGATGAGCTCATCGATAACAACAAACAATTTCTCTCGAGTTTCTTTCTTTATTTCGTTGTTCATGAATCGAGCCGTGAGATCCGATTTGAGATTGCGAACCTCCTCACGAAGGGTCTCTGGCTCGGTGTAATAGGTTTGAACCAAAGATTGCAGGTAGGTCAATTCGTTCTCTTCTTCCTTGGAAAGCTCGTTGTTTCGACGGAAGACTTGTACCCAACGGAAGGCATCAGGAAGGACAGCAGCTGCCGCATTGGTCTGTAAAATTGAAAAAATAGCGAGTAAAAGTGCACCAATTCCCACAGTTTGAACCATGTCACCTGAGAAGAAGCCATCCTCTTCTGAGCTGACACCATCACCGCCAGTACCGGTCACATCGAACGCACAACCATAGACATCGATCAAGGTTCCAAATGGCGTATCCGGACAATTGTCAAATTCATCAGGAACGCCATCACCATCGCTGTCCAAAGGAATGTCAATCAGGTCGAAGATGTTAGCAATTCCATCCCCATCTGAATCTGGACATCCAAAGTAGCCCATCACGGTGGAGTTGCCGCTAATTTCTGGACAGTAATCCGACATGACTGCTCCAGCAATAAATTGGCCTATTCCAGAGGCTGTACGTACATCATCCCAAGATGCATTGCCCCAGTTGTCACCATATCCGTCACCATCGATATCGCTCCACTGGGTTGGCACTGTTGGGAACAGATCAGGGTTGTTTCCTGTGATATTGTCACCGTATCCGTCACCATCAGCATCGAGCCATTGTGTTGCATCCGTCGGGAATTCATCGACCAAATCGACAATACCATCGTTATCACCATCAATGAAATTGTTGATGAACGGATGGCTATCGGAATTATCTCCGATTCCATCGCTATCGGAATCTTTTGTCTCCGTTGCATCGAGCGGGAATGCATCGGCATTGTCACCTACACCATCCCCGTCGGAATCCGTCGTTTCGTTGGCATCGTAAGGGAACATATCGCCATTATCACCTGCTCCATCACCATCGCTATCGACGTATTCGAAGGCATTGTTTGGGAACATATCGGAATTGTCACCCACACCATCGTTGTCTGAATCCATGGTCTCAAAAGGATCGTTCGGGAAAACATCTGCGTTATCTCCGACCCCATCACCATCGGTATCTGTGTCCTCATTTGGATCGAGAGGGAAATCGTCTGCATTGTTCCCTACACCGTCACCATCGGTGTCAAGTGTTTCTGTTGCATCGAGTGGGAAGGCATCACCGTTATCGCCAACACCATCACCGTCCGTATCGTTCCATTCTGAT
>JAPOIF010000039.1 GCA_029979085.1 Methanobacteriota archaeon
GGATTCTTCAAGGCCAGTTCCTCTTCGAATTAATTCTATAGAATCGGACTCATAGCCAAGCAATTGAGGTGGAGGTTCACTTTTCCCCGTACAAATCAGTGTCCAATTGGAGATGTAGGGATGTTCTTTCCATTCGGACGGGGCTCGGCCTTGCATCAGTGCATGCAATTGAGGAATCGGACACGTTAGTATGACAGCTTCCGCTTCCCAGGTGAATCCTTTCTCGTCCTCGAGAAGGACGTAATCTGTTTTTGTTTCGATCGAAACAATTCGTGTCTCACAACGTACATCAGTCCCATCGAGCATCTCGGTGATGGACAAGTCTGCATAGATTTCTCCATCAAGTGCGTCACAACCGTGATTGTATGCTCCAGCCTCTCTTCGCTTCGTTGATGATCGACCTCCAGGTATGCTTCCCTTGTCGAGTACGAGAACATCGTAACCATAGTTGGTCAGTAATTGTGCTGCACGTGCTCCAGCAAAACCAGCACCTACGATGACAAACGGGCGCTCTTGCTGGTAAGCAAGACGCATGACATGTTGTTCGTATGAATGCATGTCAAGTCGTGATTGATGTGTTTCCAATTCACGTTTTCGAACCACGCCCATGACCGGTAGTGGTGGGAGAAAAGCCCGATCGAACAGACCATGGCACCAATGAATCCCAGCAATCGAGGAAGGGTCTCTCCCATCGAGGGCAAATTTATCGTTCAGATGTTGACCAATGTTGAGAGAATCTTCGACCGTAGGAGTCCAATGCGGTGTTGCTTTACCCCATGTCATACGCAGATTGTTGTGCAACTCGCCATGTCGATACAGAGATGTTTGGCACAAATTCCACAGGTGGTTTGGAGAATTTCCACGTTCAAACGCCTCTCTCGAAAGGAGCGTTGTGCGAACATCATCTGCAGTATCTCGCCAGGATTCCAGTGCCCAGTTCGGCAAATTGTGCGACCCATACGGTTCCTCTTTCGAGTAGACATGATGCCAAGCATGTTCTCGGAAAATCAACAATTCATCTAGGAATTTTTCAGCTGCCTTGGTGCCAACCTCGTGCGCCTCTCGCACGATTTTCATCACTGAAATCATACCATAGTGGATGGCCATGGAAAGTCTGGAAACGC
This sequence comes from Methanobacteriota archaeon, assembly GCA_029979085.1. Lineage (GTDB taxonomy): Archaea > Thermoplasmatota > Poseidoniia > Poseidoniales > Poseidoniaceae > MGIIa-L2. The sequence continues at coordinate 1,125 of JAPOIF010000039.1, forward strand.
CTTCAGGGTCAGCAGCATTGTTACGTCTGCGAGCGTATCCTGACAATCTGTTCGCTAGGAAGTCTTGCCAACGGTTCAACGCTGTACGCTCACCTCCACGTTGTTCCCATACTGGATGAACCGACATGTCAATCTCGCACTTATGCAACAATGCTAATCGTTGATTTGGAGACGATAGTGTAGTGATATCGACAGGATTGAATGGGAGTTTTCCTTGCCATGATTGTGAGGGTTCGAGGTCAAGAACCGGCCAAGGTGCACCAACTCGGCGTTTCCTCAATTTCTTCGTAGCATCACGATAACGGAAAGGTCGGTCAACAGATTTTCCAAAAACAGGCATAGGAACAACACAATGACAATCAATCTCGATTACAGGACATTCCGCCTCAGACGCTATTCGATTGACCCAGTGTTTCCACGGTGGTAAAGGAAACAAGTCGGTAATGATGAGACTGGCAGTCTTAGCGAATTCCTTCATGATCGATGGACGATGGCCTTCTCTGGCAACATGCAAGACATAATCGATACCAAGTTGCTTGCAACCATGATGCATATCGACTGCAGCATCAAAGAGGATGTTGTGATGGCGAGCGTTGGCATGTGGATAACGCTCATCAATCCCTTGGTAGACGAGTAATGGTCGCTTGTTTTGAGCAGCGATGATTCGACCAGCATCAAGAGCAGGATTTTCATGGGTACGCAAGGATGACTTGAGCCATACGACAACAGGTCCTTGACCGTTCAGTTCGCTCTTCGAATTTGCCGTTTGACATCGTTCGACGAGATGTTCTGGCAAATCGAACATATCATGAACATTGCCTGTTGGTAAATATACTCCTGTTTGAATACAATCTCAAAACCATGATTAAATGTCTTGACCTAAGCCGTATATGGGCAAGAAAACATTCCTCGTCACAGGCGCATCAAAGGGCATTGGACGTGCAATATCTCGGTCGTTAGCAAACGATGACGTACGTGTTGTCCTTCTTTCACGTCCGTCTGATGAACTCGATGCTGCATGTGCTGAAATCCAAGCCAAATCATCCTCATCGTTTTCGATTGAATGCGATCTTGGAAGTTCAGAATCCATCGATGCTGCTCTCAAGTCCATGGAACATCTGGAAATCCTCGATGGGATTGTTCACAATGCGGGAACGATTACGCCAATTCAGCCTATGTCTGATGCGGATGATGCATCTTGGGAACGAAACATCTACGTTAACATTACAGGAGTTCAAAGGCTCACAAGAGGTCTGTATTCGAAAATGAAAGCATCAGAGCATTGTCGGGTGACGACGATATCAAGTGGTGCAGCCTTACGTCCGCTTCATTCGTGGTCAGCGTATTGCATTTCAAAGGCTGGACTTGATATGTGGTCGAGATGCTTGGCAGAAGAAGGAGCAAAGGATGGAATTACCTCGATCGCCATCGCACCAGGTATTGTGAACACCGATATGCAACTCGAAATCCGATCATCAAGCCCTGAGGATTTTCCCTTGGTTGAATCATTTGTAGGGTATCATCGCGATGGAGATTTGACCAATCCAGATGATGTTGCAGCAAAGTTGCATTCTCTGATTGTAGGTCATTCGTTCGAACAATCCGGTCATCGTTTTGATGTTCGAGATCTGTGAAATCCGACCATAGCGAACCGAACTGTCATAAGCCACCACCACAGCGTCGGTTCATGCCAGGAACCGATCGTGTAGAAATTCGAACCCTCAAAGTTGGACGATTTTGTGTTGTGGAAGATGAAGCGTACAAGATTTTGAGCATCTCCAAGTCCAAGCCTGGAAAGCACGGCTCTGCAAAGGCTCGTCTTGAGTTGGTCAACATTTTCAGCGACAAGAAAATCTCTCACGTCGGAACTGTAACCGATTCAATTAGCGTCCCTATGATTGAGAAGGGAACCGCCATGGTCACCCACATCGATGGTGTAGAAGTTCACGCCATGAACATGCGAGACCATTCGATGATGATCCTTCCATTGGAAGCCGAGATGAATATCGAGGCTGGGAAAGAAATCATGTGGATGGAAGCCCTTGGCCGCTACAAGATCATTCGTGATCATTGAAATCCAAGAGATTTTGCAGCCGAGATAATCATCTCTTCATGGCTTTTCGACACCCATCCTGTCTTTTCGATGGTGTTTGAGCAATCGTAATGATTCGTCGTTCCAAGTCCACGTGTAACGAGGCGTGCTTCTTTGATGAAGATCGCCATCAACTTGACAACTGTGTTTGGAAGCGCCCATGTGCGAACCTTGTACCCATTTGATTTCAGGTGCCGAGCGATTTCAGGCATGGTGATCGGTGTTGAAGCCATCATCAATCGTTCACCATTCAATTCACTTCGCTCCAATGCTTCAGCATGCATCCAAGCAACATCTCGTACATCAACAGGTGCGAAACTAATCTTTGGGAATCCAGGATATGAACTTTGAACAATCGATTCAATGATTCTCAAACTCGTTCCAGATGTTCCACTGTGGAGTGGCCCGAAAATGACATTGGGATTGACGGTTGTTAATTCAACATCTTCGTGTGTTGATGCGAATTCTCTTGCTGCTTGTTCCGCTAATGTTTTGCTTTTCGTATAAGCTGAAATGTCCTTGTTCAAATCGGTCCAATCTTGTTCTGTATAAGTCTGATTTTTTGTTGTTGGAGTTGCTCCTGATATGGCTGCAGTCGAAGATGTAATCACAAACTTACGAATTCCAGATTCGTACGCTGCTCGTAGAACTCGGAGTGTCCCATCTCTTGCTGGTCCGATCAACTCCATCTCATCCTTTGGTTCGTAAGCAGAGAATGGTGATGCAGTATGAATGACAGCATCGATACCTTCCATTGCTTCCTTCCACCCCGCATCGTCTGTAAGATCGAGCGTGCAGAGTTCGAAGTTTTCACCTGCGGAGAACGCGTTGAGAATCTGAGGGTAATTTTTCTCATCTGTTCTCGTCGTGCCACGAACGTTGTATCCACGTGAAAGGAATTCTTGTGTCACCTGTCGTCCAAGAAAACCCGTACATCCTGTGACGAGAAGAGTAGGGTATTCCTTGCTCATAGCGTTTGGTGAGAGTAACATGGTTTGAAGATTTGTTAACACCAGTTAAACGAAGGAACATGAGAACCATGCAGGTGCTGTTTTCATAAACCAAGTCGAACATGATAGGTTAGGGATACCATGAGCGAAATGGCCATTTCAGACGATATGCACTCAGCAAAAGACATGATTTCATCGATGAGCGATGATGACCAAAAAGCAATCAAGGGATGGTATTTCTTTGATTGGGCAAACCAAGCCTATGCACTTACCGTGATGACCGTTATTGCTCCAGCATTGATGGCAAATTTGTACAATAAGGCAACTGGTACGCAATCTGGTGATTCATTTTACGCAACGGTGTTGACCATTTCGATGCTCTTTGTTGTCCTTACTGCACCCGCCCTCGGGGTGATTGCTGATAAGATGCCTATCAAGAAAAAATTGCTCAAATGGTATACTGCAGCAGGTATCATCTTTTGTGCCCTGATGGGAGCAGCACCGTATTTTGGCTCGGACGGTTACATTATCCTCGCCATGATGTTCACGATCGGTACGATTGGGTTTACCGGTGGTAACGTCATTTACTATTCTTTCATGCCGTACCTCGGTTCTCGAGATGAGCAGGATAAGTTGTCTACATGGGGTTACATCTACGGATTTGCTGGTGGTTCACTCCTCTTGGTATTCCACTTGATTCTCCTTCTTGGACCTTTTAATTGGGATACTGATTTCAAACTCGCCGTCATCTTTGTCACCTCAGCATTGTGGTGGTGGGGCTTCGGCGCACTGATTTTCAAATGGACGCCTGAGCCAGACATTCCAACGGAAATGGAATGGCATGGACTTGGCAAAAACAATGTTGCTCGTGTTGTGAGCGCTACGAAGATTGCCTATGGTCAAGTGTTCCAAACAGCAAAAGAAATTCGTAAGTTCAAGGTTCTCGCCTTTTTCCTCATCGCGTATTTGTTGTTCTACGATGGTGTCAACACCATTGCAAGCATGGCAAGTGCATTTGGTGAATCGGTTTTGAGAATCGATCCGAGCATGAACATCATGCTGTTGTTGACCGTCAACATCGTTGCCGTTCCTATGACGTTCGTCTTTGGTAAACTCGCAGCAAAGAAAGGAACCAAATTTGCTTTGATGGTAGCTTTGCTGATTTATTGTGCAGTTTCAGTTACCGCTGCTGGCTTTGCTCCGCTAGAATTGGAAGGCCAGGACGATGCAGAACGGTATGATTTCCAATTTGAATGGAATGATGAAACCGGCATGTACGAGATGACAACCCTTTACGATCGAGGCTATGAAGGTTGGATTGGAGAGGATTCTGCAGGTGATGCGGCCTTCAGAGATAACTTCCAAGCCCACTTCCCTGCAACAGATTATTCTGTCGAAGAGGCAGGAGACAGTACGCTTGGCAAGGGTCTCGTCGTCTGTCTGTTCATTCTGGCTATGGTCGGATTACTCGGTTTTGGAATTAAGTTTATTCAGGACAAGGAGATGGGGCTAATGGGACTCTTCGCAGCGTTTTTGCTTGTCGGAGTCGGTGTATTTGGAGCGTCCTTCCTTGCAGACCAAGCAACCGTTGAGGAGAAAGATGTCAAATCGATTTCTGAAGAAGATGCTGTTGCTCTGGTAACCGCCTTTGACAACACAAGCGATCACCGATTTTCCATTATCGTCCTCGGCGGAAATGAAACAATTGCAGGTTCTGATGAAATCGGCGATCGCCATCCAACCATGCTTGATCAAGGCGGGATGGTCGATGGCTGGGCAGAACTTATGCGTGACAATGTTTGGAAACCTCTCAACCTAGGTGTTTCACTCCAGTGGATTATTCTCGGAATGTTTGTTGGTTGTGCAATGGGTTCAGCAGGTGCACAAGCACGTTCGATGTTTTCCATGTTAACCCCGAAATCTCGAGCATCTGAGTTCTATGGATTCTTTGGTTTCCTTGGAAAATCGGCTGCCATGATCGGAACGGCATTGTATGCAATCGCAAGTACAACCTTCGATAGTCGTGTTGCGATTTTGTCCATCACGATTGTTATTCTTGCAGGTACCTACCTTACCAGTCGAGTTGACCTCGAGGAAGGAATCCGTGTTGCAGAAGAAGAGGACGCACGTGCTGAAGCTGCAGCGAAGAGCGATGCATGATGGGTGAACGCCATGCGTGGCTTCACACAGATACAAGCCGTGCTTTCCATCGTGATGATTCTCCTCATGGGAATTGTATGGGGCTTACCGATTGCCCCAGCCATCTACGTTTTTGATTGGATGACATCCTTTGGACCGGGGGACAAAAGTTGGCCAGACTTGTTCCTCATTGGCTTCTCGGCCTCGATTGCATTTCTGACATGGGGCATGTTTCTCTTGCTCCTTTCGGGCACCTTACAAGCCATTATTCAACTACGATTTAAGGATCGAAGAGTAGCGCCTTTAGCCTCTATGACAACCATCCGATGGGCTATTTGTGGCCAACTTCACCGTTCCACCCAACCGTTCTTGAACCATATTGTTCCGTCATTTTTCGCGAATGCATACTACCGTTTGGCTGGATGCAAAATTGGAAAGAATGTGAACATCAATTCTTCGACAATCAACGATCCTTCACTGGTTGAGTTGGGCGATAATGTGGTTGTCGGAGGAGGGGCAACCATCAATGGACACCTTGTCGAGAATGGTAACATCGTGCTTGAGAAGGTCATCGTTGGAGCGAATTCCACCGTTGGTGGTGCAACCATGGTTGGGCCAGGTTCTCGAATTGGTGAGAATTGCATCTTAGGTAGTCGGGCTGTACTTCCGAAGCGGAAGGTCATTCCAGATGGCGAAGTATGGGCAGGGATCCCTGCACGCTTCATCAAACATTCTCAATCAGACTCATCCAAGTGATGCACGTACGTAGGAATGCCTCGTTGATGTGCCTCATCGGCGACAACCTTCGTCCACTTGCTGCCTTCGCCAAGGAATGCAAGGACGTGTGTTGCTGCTTCGAGGAGTTTTTTGGTCAATTCCAGTGGTGCCTCATCTCGTCCTGAATCTTCGAGTCCTGGACGTGGATTGTCCCAGAATTCATTGAACATGATGAACTCGATGTGATTGTTGGTTGCCCAGCGTTCCGCAAGGTAGTCAACACCACTTGCACCACCAACAATAATGAGATCAGGATAGCCCTCAATCTCAATCCATTGATCCAGAATTTCTTCGATGACAGAGTAGTCGTAGAACCGACTTGAACCTGCAATAACGAGGTTGATGATTCGACCATCGTTGTTCAAATCTTGTGCCCCAAGTCGCAAAAGTTTCGCCTCACCAGTTGTTCCGCTCATGTGGTTGTATCACAATCCGTACGAATAAACCCTGCGTTTTGTGAACGTATTCGAAATTCCCGAGGGCAACTGTATTCAAGTGCCCGCGTCACCAGCATTATATTGGGAGTGGACACTATGGACGAGAAATCTTCATCGGATTCAACAGTTCAACGCTCAGCATACCGTCAGCCGGTTACTGCAAAAGGACTCAAAGCGATTGAGGACGGGACATTGACATGGCTTGATGACGAGATGTACAACAACCTCAACACAGGTGTTTTGGAACAATATCTCGAAGAGAAAAACCTCGATGAATCCTTCGAAGTGTCGCATTGGTCGCCATCTAAAGTCATGATCGGGATTGCCATTGGTGCAATCTTCTCCGGTGTTACCGCATACATTGGATTGAAGCTCGGACTTGCTATCTCCGCAGCATGGTACATTGCGTACCTGTTGGGTATGGCACTCAAGTGGTCACCTTCCGAAGTGAACATTGCGACTTCTGCCACGACAGGTGCAACACACGCGTCGACGGGGTTCATTTTCACCTTCCCCGCAATTTTCCTGTTAGCATCCAAAGCTCAGTATTCACTCGCTGATGGGCCGTTGATCACATTGGAGGATGGTGAAGCGTTCAGGCTTGCTTTCATTGCCATTGTCGCATCCATGTTCGCAGGTTTCCTTGGCGTGATGTATTTCATCATCTTCAGACGTGTTTGGTTGGTAGAAGATCCTCTTCCACTACCTGGATTTGAAGCGACCCTGAAGATGTTGGATATTGCCTCTGACGTCAACACCGGTGCTGTCGAACACGCTCGTGAGTCGCTGAAAACCATTGGGTTATGGACTGGAATCACCATGATTGGTATGTTCCTCATCGAATATCCTCTGATTTGGCTTTCCGATAAGAAACTCTCCGTCATGGATTATCTTGCAGAAACGTTGCACGTTGGTGATGTTGGACTCGCCTCGTTTTACAGTGCAGGAAAAATCCACCAACCATCTGGAATTTATGAAGACGGATCGTCGAAGAAGTACACACAATGGTCGGAAGATAGCGCATGGAATCCTTTTGCTTACACCTATGTTGGTGTTGCATTAACACCATCGATGTTCGCCATTGGTTGGTTCATGAAAACACGTGTTGCGTTCTTGGTGAACCTCGGTACACTTGTGGGTTGGTTCTTCCTTGTTCCACTCGCTGTGTTTGCGAATTTCCCTGTCTACGATGCAACCATGCAAGCCAACGTACCCATCCAAGCCTATGCGAGCGAAGGTGGTCAAGCGTTGCAGATGATCGCCTTTTCAAAGACGGTTCGAACCATCGCTATCGGCTCCATCGTCGGTGGTGGTATGTTTGGTCTCGCAAAGATGTGGCGAACGTTTGCGAACATCTTCAAGGACATTGGAGCAGCCTTCAAGGGTGAAGGTTCGCAAGAATACATGGAAGGCAAAGGCTGGTACGAGTGGCCATTGATGCACATTCCAATCTTCATGGGATTGACATTCCTCTCCATGATTCTCATCTTCTGGGTTGGTGGTTTCCCGATTGCTGCAGCAGTCATCTTTGCAACAGTCCTCATCATGACAACGTTCCTTTTGGGTGCGATTGCAGTCCGTGTTATGGGTGAGACGGGTATCGAACCGGTTTCTGGTACCTCGTTCATTGTCTTGCTCATGCTTCTTGGTATCTTCCTCAACTTCGATACTGCCCTTGGACTGAATAAACAGGATGCTGTACTTCTCGGACTTGTTGGAACAACCGTCTTTGGATCAGCAATTTCAATGTCTGGAACGGTTATTGGAGACTACAAGAACAGCCTCTACATCGGTAACCGTCCGTACCACATTTCGAAGGGGAACATCATGGGTGTTGTTCCCGGAGCAATCATCGGTGCTGCCGTTGCTATCTTCCTCTCGATTCAACTTGCTGAGGGTCGAATTGATCTGATTGCTCCACAAGCAAACGCCTTCGCCACCTTCTCGGTTATTTTCGCTGAAGGTCAGGGTGACTTGTACCTCCTCGGACTTGGCTTCCTCTTGGGAATGTTTGTTGAATGGGTCACTGGTATGGGTACCTCCTTCGGTCTCGGCATGTACCTCGACGTCCCACATACGCTCCCAATGCTCATCGGTGGATACAGCCGTGACAAGTGGGAAGAGAAGAAACTCAAGCCAAAGATTGAGGCGATTAAGGCTGAGGAAGGAGCAACAGCTGCTGAGAAGAAGCGTGCGTTGATTCTCTTAAGCACCTTCATGGTCGCTGCTGGTCTCTTGACTGGTGAGGCATTCTTTGGAACGGAATCCAGTATTCTCTCGTTTATCGACACACTTGTTCCTGATCCAAACAGTTCAGGGTGGTACATTGGTCGAATGGCAGGATTCATCGGACTCAACGTTGGAATTGGATGGATCATCTATGCTCTCTTCAAGCGAGCAGGTGTTATCGGTGCTCCACCGGTTATGGATGCTGAATTGGTCAACGAGTCGTGACCGTCATGAGTAGCGGCACAGTCCCAGCACATGTCTGGCTGGTTCTCGGTGTTGCGATTTGTGGTGTTTCAAGTGCAGGTGCGATCTTTACGCATGTTGACGATATTCCGCCCCTGTTGCGTGCTTCATGGCGTCTACAACTGACTGCCTTGATCCTTGCACCTCTTGCACTTTGGCAATTCAACCAAATTGATTCGGAGATAAAGTCAAAATTGTTTGATCTGTCCACGGCAAAAATCATTGTGGCAAGTGGAATCTTCCTAGCATTGCATTTTGGTTTCTGGGTAACTTCACTTGATTACACATCCCTAACACACTCTCTGTTGTTCGTAACGGCACACCCCCTCGTTATTTTGATAGGAATGTTCGTCTTTGTTCGGAGACCAAATCGATTGGAATTGGTTGGAGGAATTGCTGCCTTTACAGGTGCAGCCATTTCAATGCTGGATGCTGGTGATGTCCAGGGTGATCGTTCAGTAACCTTCTTTGGCGATCAGTTGGCCTTTCTAGGTGCAGTTTTTGTTGTAGGTTACATCGTCTGTGGACGAATTCTCCGGGTATGGATGCCATTGTTCCTGTATGCCTTCCCAGTGACACTCATCGGAGGTCTCCTTCTTGTTCCTGCCTCATATCTGCTTGAATCCGATTATTCCGAGTTTGGAGCGTTTGGATACCTCGGTCATGAAACGCTGGTTTGGTTTGTTTTACTTGCTTTCATTGCTGGAATTCTTGGCCACACGGGTTTGAATTATTGTCTGAAGTATGTTTCTCCGCTCTTGATTTCGATCAGTGTAACGCTCGAACCTGTGCTTGGTTCGCTCATCGGTTGGATGTTTTTCTCGACAGGAATCCCAGGTATGTGGACATGGATTGGTGGTCCAATTCTGATGCTTGGAATCATTTCCATTGTCTATGGAGAACACCTTACGAATCAAACATTACTTGATAACGAGGGTGCAAGAGAGGGGGCTGAATGATGGAAGCAAAATGGGTTCTTTTGACCAACGATGACGGAATTGAAGCCCCAGGCTTCGAACTTCTTGTCAAAGCCATGAACAAGGCAGGGATTCCAATCGTCGCTTTTGCACCATCTGGTAACAAATCTGCTTGCAGTATGCAATTGAATCTTGGAACACCGATCGATCTTCACAATCGAAATGAATTGATTCATCAGTGGGGGCTTGATGAATCGATTGGCGTTCATTTGTTTGCACTTGATGGTACACCATGTGATACGATGATTGTTGCTCTTGATGGAGGCCTCAATCATGTACTTCCAGACATTCAACCCTCCCTCGTTCTTTCTGGGGTCAATCTCGGACCAAATCTGTCTCAGGATTCTTATCACAGTGGGACGATGGGTGCTGCCCGTGAAGCGGGTTTGTATGGCATTCCAGCGATTGCAAGTTCCTATACTTCATTTGACCCCGAAGGGATGCATGTTGGTATTGATGCGACCGTTGAACTTGTGCAACGCGTTCTTCCCCTCGTTCCAAAGACACCTCAGAACCTTTGTCGTCCTCATATCGATGCTCGTTCAAAACACGTCTCATCGTGGCCGAAACCTGCAGCCAAACGTTCTCAGCGTGAAGCAGATCAACAACTCATGAGTGCATTCAATCATGGAGAACTTATGCTGAATCTGAATGTTCCACCAAAATGGAATGGAGCCTATCAAACAACCCGATTAGGAATGCGATGGTACCGAAACGCTGTTCAATTTGGAGAGGGTAAAGCAGGTTCAGTCGAATCAACTTTTACCATTGGAGCTGCTTATATCGATACGGAAACAGTCGAGAAAGGCGATTGTGATTCAGTCGGAACTGGTCATGCAAGTATTTCCTCACTACCAACTTGGCCACAGACGCATCCGCTTGCACTTGATGACGAATTACTCGCACATGCACTTCGTGCTGACGAGACTGGACATCCGACTTGGTTCAAAGGTTGAGTTGAACGCCTTCATCAAGTAGGAAATGACAAATCGCTATTGCATGATGTCCTTGCAACCAAGTTGTTCCGAGGGACCTGGCAATGCCTACTTCCATCTCTAATGGTTGGTCGTCTGAAAGTAAGAAGGCGATCGAATCCTCATTCGGTGTTGATTGAATTGGAATCGTACTCTCTTGTTTCCAGAGTCGTTCAGCATCCGCATCGAGTCGAATCAATTTCGAATCTTTCCATTCAGTTATGGTATGGGACAACTTGCCACCTCCATCGTAAAGACCCGGTGTACGCTCAACCCAGTGGCCGATGGCTGGCAGAGGCTCTCGAATGGCTTTGGCGATCAATCCAGCAACGCTTCGCTCCTCAGCATGAAACCCTCGAAGTTCGGAACCAACAAATTTCAATCGACGATGCGGTCCTGGGCCCCCTTGGAGATGGAGGACAACTTCGACATCATCCCGTAGCCCATGCGAAGTCAACAAGGCAGACATAACGGCACGAATGAGAACATCCATTCGTCCAGCACCTCCTGCAAGATCGTTCAGGGGCAATTTCCCTTTGCTCATCGCACGATGGCCAATGACAGCAAAGCGTCGCACATCAATCGCCTCGTTCGATGATGGTTCGCAATGCATCATTGAGGTCATCTTGTGTCTGAAGGACAAAATGACTTCCTTGCTTGTCGACAAGGTATCCACGCGGTTTTGTTTGGTCACCAAGATCTTCCAATCGATTTGCAACGACAGCGGTCATTTCAGAATGTTCGATTTGAGCTGTTGCCCTGTGAATTAAATCTCGTTGCTTGATTCCAGTTTCTAATTTGAATCCAATTCGTGTTGAACCTCGAACCTTTTCCTTCAATTCTTGAATGTGTTTTGCACCTTCAACGAGATTGACTTGTAGCGGCCCTTGTTGACTGGCTAACTTTCCTTCAGCAGGCGCTTCAACAACGTAATCAAGAACAGCAGCGGCGTGAACCCATGCATGAATCTCATCGTTTGCTAGCGCTTTCAATTCTGCAAGCATTTCATCGGGCTGTTCAGCCTTAATGCAAAGGGGTAACCATGTGGGTTGGGCAATACTTGTTCTTCCAACAACACATGTCACATCGTGTCCATATCGATACAACTCATCTGCAAGGGCATAACCTGTTGCTCCTGAACTTGTGTTCTGCACGCCACGTACATCATCGATTGGTGAGTAAGTCCCACCAAGTGTAATCACGACGCTCTTTCGATGTGATAATCTTGAATTGATTCCATGAGCAAACCTGGCAACGATGTGTTCATGACTTGGCGTCTTTCGTTTTCCTTCCTCAAGGTCACCCCACATCACATCAATGCCTTCTTCACGCAAACGGTCAACGATGTCATCGGTGACCGGATCATCGGCAAGGTCTGCATGCATGCTTGGAACCATCAGTACGTGGGTGTTTCGTGATCGTGCAGCACTGAGTGCCATTAACAGTGGTCCTTGTTGCATGCCATGCAAGTGAGCAGCAATTGTGTTCCGTGTTGCTGGAGCTACAAGAATCGCATCCACATCCTCAAGTTGTTTCATGTCGCCATCCCAATCAGTAATGACCTGGCATTGGCTTGCCCATTCAATGGCGAGTGGTGTAATGACACGTCGTGCACTTTCCGTCATAATCACCAGCATTTCCGCACCATGCCTGCGCATTTCACGTAGAAGCCGAACAGAATCAACTGCTGCGATTCCACCTGTGACGCCAACGAGAATACGTTTGCCCGCAAGGCTGGAGCCACGCAACTCAACGTCGGTATCACGGACGCTCATGACCTTGCGAGCGTATTGACCATCAAGACTTCTTCGCTGTTCACAAGCCTTCATGAGCGGGTGATGATTCGTCGATGTATGGCAGGGAATCGAGGGGACGATATTGTCCTTGCTGGTTCGGGGGGGCAGCGTGCTTCTGCAACGCTTTCAGCCATCTTCGATCAAACACATCGAAGCACGTCCCTGATTCTAGCGATTGATAGCCTCATCATCGTTCTGTTAGCATTGGAATTTTCAACACTCGCACAGGACTATTTTGGACGAGTCGCAATACTCATCTG
>JAPOIF010000003.1:0-33250 GCA_029979085.1 Methanobacteriota archaeon
ATGGATCACCACACCAGTCGTAAGCAATGGCAAGCACGAAGCAATCTGCTGGGATGGGGACGTACGCCGCATCTGGAGACGGAATGCAAGCGAACCAGAACAGGTGTTCTTCCTCGCCGTCAATCGAACCGTGCTTGGAATCTTGCTGGACGTGCCATTGTTGACGCTTGGTGGCAGGCACGTCAAGCCTTGCGTCCACAACGCGAAACGCTCTCGTTCATTGCTCGTTTGTTGTTCCCTGAAGATGAAGACAAACAGAAGATCGACATTGATGCCTCGAACATGGACGAAGAATGGGCGAACCGGCCTGATGAAGTCATGGAGTACTGCGTTCGAGACGCTGCCTTACCGCTCGATATCCTTCACGCGATTCAAGCGATTCGTCGTAAGGAAGCGGTTGCTGCGGTAGCCAAAGTGCCGTTTGAAACAGCTGCCAATGGAAGCACATCGCAACTGCTCGACAGTCTCGTCATTCGATTGGCCGACCGCAAGAACGTGGCCGTTCCATTGACGGGAAGTGCGGAAGCCAAGGAAGGCCAAATCACTGGAGGTTATGTTCACGATGTTGAGGCAGGATTGCATCCATGGATTGCTGTTCTGGATTTCAAGAGCATGTATCCGAGCATCATGATCGGTAACAACGTCTGCTATACGACGCGTATCGATCCTTCGCATCCTGAGCAACCTGCTGAAGGTGATGCCACACACGTCTCGCCAACGGAAGCCGTCTTCTGGAGTGCTGAACATCGCAAAGGATTGGTTCCAACCTTGCTCGAAGATTTGATGAATCAACGTGATGAGCACAAGGCGCAAATCAAACTCGCTCGTAAGGATGAGCAGGTGGAAAAAGAAGAGTTCCACGATTCGATGCAGTACGCTGTCAAAATTATGATGAACTCCTTCTACGGCGTTTTCGCATCAGGCTTCTATCGCTTTACCCACAAGGATTTGGGTTCATCCATCACAGCATGGGCGCGTCAAAACATCAAGACCATCATTCAGAAGTTGGAAGAAGAAGGCCATCATGTGGTCTATTCCGATACGGATTCCATTTTCGTTTGTTCACCTGTTCCAGAAGGGTCGCCTTCTGTCTTAAAGGAAGACGATGATGAGGCAACGATTGCAGCCTATGAAGCTGCAAAACAAGCGATGATCGACTTTGGTCTTGACATTGCCAAGCAGTACAGCCGTGATTCTGCAGTGCTTGAATACGAGAAGGGACTCTCCGTTTTCTTTAGTCATGGTGCGAAGAAGCGTTACGTTGGCCAGGTCGTCTATCCAAGCGAAGAGATGTTGATTCGTGGCTATGAAACGCAACGCACCGATTCGTTCGAATACCTGACAACGAGCATGAAGAAGACGTTCACGTACGCGCTTGCCGATGAGGGGGATGCTCTGGTACATCATGCTCGAGAATGTGTTGCTGCGTTGAAGAAACACGAGGTTGATGCGCGTCGATTGATTCTCGCAAAATCGTGCAAAGGTCGTGTTCAATCCAATGGAGAGGTTGACTTCTCCAAGGATTATGCCCGTCCAGAAAGTATGGCTCAAGTCCGTGCAGCGATGATTCTCATCGAGCGTGGTCTCGGCTTTACGCCAGGTATGAAAATCTCCTACGTGGTTACCAACGCATCAAAGCGACCCATGCAAGTCCATCCTTGGATTGAGGCTGAAGACGATGGTGGCATCCCAGGTTACGATGGTCGATTCTATGCCGAGCGATTGGCTGCTGCCTTGGGACGAATCACCGAAGCATTTGGATGGAATGCAAAGGAACTGTTCGACGGGAATCGTCAAACAACGTTGTTCTCGTTTTAGACGAACAACTCGCAAAAGGCTTCTAAATGACGGAAAGGCAGGCAATGGTATGGGCGCAATGAGAAAAGCAACCTTCCTTGCTGTGCTGATGATGATCAGTGGACTTGCTGGATGCTTTGGCGGAGAGGAAGATGAGAACACGGAAGAAATCGTGGCCGTCTTCACATACTCGCCAGCAACCAACATTCGTGCTGGGCAGACCATTGACTTCGATGCACGAGACTCGCTTCCTACAGGCGTTGCCCTGACCTACAAGTGGGATTTCGATGGTGACAATTCGATCGATGCGACCGGCCGAACTGCGGATTGGTCGTATCCAGAAATTGGTGAATACACCGTTGAATTGATCGTCAGCGATGGTTCGAGAAGTCAATCAACGACCAAGACGTTGACCATTGTCGATGCGACCGCATTGCCACCAACCGCTGAAATCACCTCGTACTCCTCGGAGGAAGATTGTGAAGGTGAAGACGTGGATACGGGAAGCTACATCCACGTATGGGTCTGCGACTTGGACAAGTCAAACACCGACCGTACAGCAGATACGGAAGCCACCATCGAACTTGATGCAGGTGATTCAACCTCGGGTTCTTCCGACGATTACGTTTCCAAGTACCATTGGGATTTGGATCTCGAATTTGATGCCGATGGCGATGGCGACCCTGCCAATGACAACGATCTCGAAGGTGAAACGGTTGAATGGAAAGACCTCAGTCCTGGTGAATACGAAATCGGTTTAACCATCACCAATGGAAAAGGCTTGACCGATTCAGACGACATCAAGGTCTACGTGTCCTATGCTGCCTCATGGCTGGACTTTGAGATGGGAGGAAACACATCAGGCAGTCCTGTCGAACTCGATTTCGAATTCGTGGTCAATTACGACCAAGACAAAGGCAACACCATTCGCAAAGCTGTTGGCGAACTGACCTATCCAAAGATCGACGCTGACTGTACCGATATCACGCCTGGTGAAGGCAACAACTGTCGAGCCAAACTCGATTTGCATGCCTTCAACGAAGAGGATGAAGAAGCGACCAATACGTCGAACACAGCCGTTGACCAACGCGAAGATGGTGATTGCAACAGCGACGATAACGACTGCGTTCATCTGACATTGTCTTCGTACTTGTTTACCGACTCAGAGAGTGACAGCACCTATGGAGACGGAGAGTGGACGATCAAGATTCGAAACAATCGAGTGAACGATTTGCAAGTTGAATCGTTGGTTATCCGTTTGGTCTACAAGTAAAACCGCGAGACTCAACCACTTTTCGCTCCCAAAATTGAGCCTTTTCTTACCGACTCTTTCAAATAGGGGTTGTTTGTCGCAGGGATGCTAAGGAGTAATTTAGTATGCCATCACAATGGGAAGATAAGAGCAAGCCACACCGTAACATCGTCTTCGTAGGTCACGTCGATCACGGAAAGTCGACCACTGTCGGTCGTCTTCTCCTCGACTCAGGCCACATCGAAGCGCACGTTATCGAGAAGAACGAAAAACTCGCCGCTGAGGCAGGTAAGGCCGGATTCGGTCTTGCATATGTCATGGACGGTCTAAAGGAAGAGCGAGAGCGTGGAATTACCATCGACGTCGCTCACAAGGAGTTCTTTACTCCTAAGTACTACTGGACCATCATCGACGCTCCAGGTCACCGAGACTTCGTCAAGAACATGATCACCGGTGCTTCGCAAGCTGACACAGCGGTTCTCCTCTGTGCTGCAAACGACGGTGTCAACGCACAAACCAAGGAACACGCTTTCCTTGCTAAGGTTCTTGGTGTTAAGGAACTCATCGTCCACGTTAACAAGATGGACATTTCTGGTGTTGACTGGTCCGAGGACAAGTACAAGTCAGCTGTTAGCGAAGTCACCGCACTTCTCAAGATGGCTGGATTTGGTTCTCAACTCGACAACATTCCAATGATTCCTGCTTCGTCCCTCAACGGCGACAACGTCTTTGAGAAGTCCGACAAGTGCCCATGGTACAACGGACCAACCCTCTTCGAGGCTATTGACGCTGCAGCAATGCCAAACAAGCCAATCGACAAGCCACTTCGACTACCTATCCAAGACGTCTACAAGATCTCTGGTATCGGTACTGTCCCAGTCGGTAAGATCGAAACCGGAACCCTGAACACTGGTAAGACCGTTGTCTTCAACCCGTCCCAGAAGTCCGCTGAGGTCAAGTCAATTGAGATGCACCACACAATGGTCGACAAGGCTGAGCCAGGCGACAACGTTGGTTTCAACGTCCGTGGTCTTGCAGCTACCGACATCCGCCGTGGTGACGTCGCTGGATACTCTGACAGTGAGCCAACCTTCGTCCGACACGATGAGACCTTCGTTGGTCAAATCCAACTCATGGACATTCCAAAGGCTGTTTCCGTCGGATACACTCCAGTCTTCCACGCTCACACTGCACAAGTCGCTGTTCGCTTCCAAGAACTTCTTGAGAAGACCAACAAGGCTGGTAAGGAAGCAAACCCATCGTTCCTCAAGAACGGCGATGCATGTTTGATTCGATTCCAACCAACCAAGCCAATGGCAATCGAGCAAATGGACACCTTCCCTGAGTTGTCCCGATTCGCTATCCGTGACATGGGTAAGACCGTCGCAGCTGGTGTTTGTCTCAAGATCGAGAAGAAGTGAGTGAACATCACTCATTGATTTGGTGCAGGAGGAGTAGAGTATGGCAGCCGTTACCGTCATCAAGTTGACTGGCAACAACCACTCAGACATTGACCACGTTGCTGGTCAAATCCGAAACATCTGCACGCAGAACGAGACAAAGCTTCGAGGACCAATCCCTCTACCAACACGCCGTCTGGTCGTTCCTGTCCGACGTGCTCCTGATGGTGAAGGAAGCGAAACCTACGATCACTGGGAACTTCGAGTTCACAAGCGTTTGTTGGAGATGCACATCAATTCCGGTAAGGACGAGAGCGCTCTCCGCATGGTTGCAAAGATCGACATTCCAGACTCTGTTACCATTGAACTTTCAATGCGCACAGTCAACTGAAGTGTTCGAACGAACGGATGAAGCGAGCATCAACGATGCTCAAATTCACAACGGGGCAGCTTCAGCTACGCCTGATTCAATGAGCCACTGTGCCATGGTTTCATCCAAGTTGTGAACATCACCAATGTGGAGAACCAGTTCCGATCCGTCTGCTGTTGCAATAGGTTCGTCAAAGGATTGAACAATTCGAATGCGAACCTTTGGAAGTTCTTCTGATTCGGTTTCATCCTCGCTCATCCAATCATCGGTGATGGTAGGTGTCGCCGAGGGCGCAAGTTCCATGGCAGCACCATGTCGACCCTCTTTCGAAGGTGCAGGTGCTTCTGGAAGAGGCATGGGTGGCTCTTCTGGTTGATGTTCAGATGGGTCTTGTGTCGCTTCGTACGCATCCCATTCAAGGGCTGCAATGCGATCTTCTTCATCAACATCGAACGTATCCATTGGTTCTGGTTTCTCATCTTCAAACACCAATGCAGGTGGAGCTCGATCGGTCAAGGCCTCTTCGGTAAAATCATCCAACTGCATCGTACCAGGTTTGTGCGTTGGTTCAACAAATTCCATCTCTCCACGCAGTCCATCCTGCATTTCTCTCCATCCAATGGTCATCTTGAATTTGTCCATTTCCTTCTCAATGGCATTGTAGAGTGCACGCTCAGCAGCATCAGCCTTCTGCCAATCGATGGGCGGTAGTGGTGTTGCAACATCACTGACGTTCGTTGCCATTCGAAGCGATTGTGAGGAGGCATGCGTCATCATGGCAACCATTCGTCGTCGAGCCAATTCTGAAGCGATGTGACGAACGTTTGCTTGACGCTTTTGTTCGTTCTGAACGCGAAGATCTGCACCATGTTTGCGAATCATTCCGTGGATCTGCAAATCGAGTGTGGTTAACAGGCGCTTAACCATCTCCCAGAAATCCTTGCGAGGAAGGTGAACGGGGACGTGACGGCTGGTTTGCTGCCGATAGGTGGCGAACAACTGCTCCTGAATCTCACGGGCCTGTTCTGGCGTGAGGAGGTTGTCGCTCGACATCATCATAGCCTCGGTGTTTGGGTCTTTGAACTCTCTTGTCAAGACTTAATCAACGAAGACGAGGCTTCAAACCAAATGGCTCACCTCGCGAAGCGAGGTGAGATAGGTGAATCAGCCAAAGAAGCACGTTTCTGCGGTCTTCCTTGTGCTGTTGCTTGTCCTCGTTGCGCCTTCAACCTATGTTCAATCACGAACGGTAACCTATGGTCCTGTCACCTTCCAACCTGCGACCAATGAAACGACCGTTGATGCGAACATCTCATCGATTCAAGTTCCAGCCAATCACAGCATTACTTCTGGATTCGTTTCCGTTGAACCTGTTTGGGAAACGGTCGAAGAAAATGGAACCTACTTTGGAGCGAACCTTCCCAATGCATGGGCGAACGGAACGCACAATCTCACCTCTTCGCTGGCACATGGTGGCCAACTCTCGCTTGCAACCGATTCTTCTGTCGGTTCGCTTACTGATTTTGAAGCGACCAAGATGGTACCAACCGGTTGGTTGACCATGGGTCAAGATGGAGAAGCTTGGGGTGTTCAGAACCTCTCATCGCTTCAAACCGGTCCAAGTCCAAGGGATGGAAACCATTCGCTGGCATACCTTACAACGATTGAGAACGCTTCAGGTTGCATCATTTCTCCGCACTATCAAACGCCGGAATTCATCAGCAACATGTCGTTAACGTTCGATCATTGGCGTTCCTTAGCTTCCGATGATGCTGCTTGGGTTGAGTACACACTGGACAACCAATCCTCATGGCAACAACTTGTTCCGAATGGTGGTTATTCCGATTCGGTTACTGCGAATCATCACAGCATGGCTCAATCCCTAACGTCGATATGGTCTGGTGATGATGAACAATGGACGACTTCACGTTTCGAATTGGATCAACTGGCAAACATTGCGACCAGTGAAACGATGCGCTTCCGTCTATGCATCGCCATCGGAGCCTCAACCAACCAACGTGATGGTTGGTTCATCGACAACGTCACGTGGCACAATCAAGGCGATCAACCGGGAACGTGGTTCCATGGAAACCTTGCAGGAGATTATGCTCCGAATGCCGATGGAACGCTCATCATGCCAATCGATTTCTCCGGCTTAACCAATCCCATCGAACTTGAAGTTCGATCAAACTGGGACATTGAAGGCGGCAACAACGATGGCCTGACCATTTGGTATTCGATGGATTTAGGTGTCACCTGGGTTCTGCTTACACCGCTTCCGGGGCTTCCTGGAAATGGTGTGATCTACCAAGGCATCTTCTACCAAGACGAATCGTTTGGATGGCTCCCCATGTTCTATCCAGTTCCTGCTACGGCCTCGTCCCATGCGAATGCTTCCAGCGCTTTGCTGAAGTTCAATGTTCAAACCGATGCGATTGTCAATCATGGTGGTGGTGCTCCTGCCAATGGCTGGGAAGGTATCATGATCGATGACGTACAGTTGCATTCAGGAGCAAATACTGCCAATCATGTCATCCGTGTTCTCAACAATTTCACCACACAACCAACCTATCAGAACGGTTCGGTCGACGGTTGGTTGGACAACGTCAGTGCTCCGAATCAATGGCAATGGGTATCGACCATGGGTGTAAACGGTCCGGAAACGGATGTCGATTCCTTCGAAGATGCGCACATGATGCCTGAGGGTTGGGCGATCGAAAACTTCCGTGGAGTTGGCTGGACGCATGGCTTGCTTGGAAACACGACCTTGGGACCTTCACAATGGCATTCTGGACAAAACGGTGTAGGTATTCAGTTGAACGGACAATACGCTGCAAATTCCTATGCGCATCTCATTTCACCTGAATATGTTCTTCCAGACAACGTCACGGCTCAACTCTCGTTCCGCCATTGGATCTGCACCGAAGCAGCATGGGACGGTGGAGCCGTTTCAGTTTCGACCGATGGTGGATTGAACTGGTGGTACCTTCCAGCTGACCCTGGTGGCTTCCATGACCGTATCTCGACGGTGAACACCAACTCTCCATTCTATGGCGAAGGGCTGCTCGACGGTTCACAGGTCACGGGAGGCTGTGGAAGTGGTGCACCACGACCCTTTGAACTGAAGACGGCAGACATTTCCAACCTTTCTGGTCAATCGGTTCGCCTTCGATTCTCGTTCTTTTCCGATCAATACGTTGAACGCGATGGATGGTACATCGACGATGCAGGCATCGATGTGTCCTTGTTTGAATTGGAAGGCGATTGGGTTTCTCCAAGCATTACGCCCCATCCCGTTTTTGGCTACGGTCATCTCGACGGACTTGCGCATGAGCCTGCCAATACCTCACTTCGGTTCAGCCTCTTGGATTCAAACGGTGACATCATCCCCGAATACGAGCAACGAATTCTACCGTTCTCTGTTGATTTGAATCCGGTCGAGCATCCATCGGTCAACATTGTTGTCCATATGGCCTCAGACAACCCGTATCTGACCCCAACCGTTGAACGATTGGGACTCGGTGTTGTTCAGAGCTTTGGACGATACCATCAGAAATACAACAGTGAAATGAGCGATTTCGAAGTGCTGCAAGACGGATTCTTGCAAGCAACAATAGGCACGACGGTTGATTTCGTGGTCAGCCCAGGTTGCGTCTATGATGCTGTGACCTTCCATCAATACGGTGGAAACCTATCCCTGTATTCGTTCTCCTTTACACAGAGTTCAAGTCAGTATTTCCAAGGTTCGCCTTCTGTCAAAATCGATCAATACAACGTCAATGGAGAGAAGGAATTGTATGCGCCATGGTCGTTCACATTGAGTTCGGGTGAAGCCTTCCGTTCGCTTGTTCTTGAACCGCGGTGCATCGTTCCTCCACAAGGTCCACACGTCACCGTCGGACAGAATCAACTGGTGGCAATCGACTGGCCACCAACTGGCGACGATTCGAACTATGGCGTTCAATTGCAGTTCGATTCGCTCGTCAATGGCACGAACATCATCGATGCAACACAAGACGGACAATTGTACGTCAATACGTCCGCCTCGACCACCTATCAATTCCGTCACCTCATCGCCTTACCAATGACCGAGTGGGGTATTGCGAACGTGTGCCCATTGTTTGAGGGTTCATTCACACTCCAAGCACGCTCAGGCTCTCAACAAACGGACGTACATCTGGCGGCAGGTTTGCTTTCATCGGTTCCAGCCCATTCAACCAGATACATCACCATCGAGAACACCTGTCCGACCTTTGAACCCATTTCAGCTGATCCTTCGAACGAATGGGGATGGGGCTATGCCATTTACAACATCTCCACATCGCAGCCAACCGAACTTGTAGCCTACGATGTCTTTGCCTTACCAAAGCAGGAGAAACTCAAGTTTGGACTTGATGAATCGCTCCTCAATCAAGCCCTCAATGCATCTTACACTGGAGATGACAGAGCCTTGCTCGATCTTCCATTCCGTGTTCAAACCGAGCATGGAAGTGTACGCGTCGATCTTGAAGTTGAAAGCCAACCGGACATGGTTGATTCCGTCATCGATGCACCGAGTTCCCGGTGGTTACCGAACACATTACGAAGCATTACAACTTATCACGAACGTGTGATACCAACGCATCCTACGATGGAAGCACCCGCTTTGGAACGCATCTCGCTTTCCATCGGTTCAAGCGATGATGCATCATCGATTCGCATCAGTGCTGAAGTCGATCGTCTTGATTCAACACCTCGCTTTATCCAAACTGCAGGAGCAGGTTATGCAACGCTCCAACCAACCTCCAATGCAACATGTTTGCAGAGCGAGTGTACAGTCACGTGGTTGTTCAAGAGTACGTGGTTGAACGACGACATCGATGACCTGCATTGGTTCATCTCATCCATTGATGAAAACGGTTTGGAAATGGGGCCACTGATCTACTCGGACAATACGCCATACAACGATGTCGAGAACGATTTGGAAGCGTTCAACGTTGTTGCTTACGATCATCGCGGTCGGCCATTGCACGATTGGACGAACCCGTTATGGCCACTGCACGTGAATCCAGGAACATCGTTTACTGTGGATGGACAAGTACGATACCAAGGAATTGCAGATGCATGGGTTGGCGAAGACGATGCCGAGGTAACGGTCGAACTTCATGCCATACCGCCATTGAATCCGAATGGCCCGGATACGTGGGATGGAGACCCCATTGTTTGGTCGCTCTCCAACGCTTCAACCGTTGACAGTGAAGGGCGATTCTCCATTGCCTTGTCGATACCTGAAGATGAAGACCTGCCAAGCAACACGCGCTTGGAAGCTCGTATCCTTCTCACTCGATGTGGCCCTTCTGGCCTCTCCTTGACGTCATCGCTCGACCAAACGGCACAATCGACGTTCTTCGAAATGATGTACGATAAGATTCCGCCCGATGTGATTGGACTGGAAATCCTCGATCCAAGTGGCTTGCAACCCGCTGACAACCACGTATGGCTTCCGGATCGAGACGTTCCTTTGCGATTGTATGTTGAGGATGCAGAAGGATTGGAAACACCTCTGATGATTTACACATGGTCTGAACATCAAGATGATGCCAACGGAAATGGCATCATGGAAGAAAGCGAATATCAGACCATGACGGCCAACGTCAATCGAGGTGCAGTGCAGGCCGAGGTCGATTTACCGTTGGTCGACGTTGACGGCATTCTTGCTCCAGGAGCCTCGCAAGGTCGCCTGAGCATCGTTGTTGTCGGAGATGACCTTGCAGGGAACCCCTTGCAATCTGGTGGTTCGTTCGGAGAAGCAAACGACGCGGCAACCATTCTGGTTCAACCACGGCAAGCAACGCTTCTCGATATGAACCAGATCGCATTGGATTTCATCAATGGAACCCTGTTCCCAGGTCAAGAACATCACTTCCAGTTTGACCTCATCGATGGAAATGGTCTCGAAAGTCTTGATTCAATCAACATTGGTTTGATGAACTCATTGCATGATGATTGTTGGATCGATTATGCTCCACGCTTCCATGAAATTACAGCAGATGTGACATGTTTTGTTGCACCACCGACCATTACTGCGACCAAGGATGACTTGACCATGCGCTATTCCATCGATGTAGCGTTCCAACTGCGTTGGGATACGATGCATCAATGGAGCGATACTGCGTTTACACCATCGATCAAGGTCATCGATGAGGCGCAAGATGTTGGTTTAGGAGGCACCTATTTGACGGCAGCAAACTGGTCAACTCACACCCGCCTCGAAGTGCGTATCGACGCTGTGGCAGACCGTGTCGCTCCATTTGGGCTTCTCGAAGACGGACTGCTGACATTACACCCTGATGATTTCGCTGACATTGATGTCATCGTTGTTCATCATGAAACCGAGCAACGTGCCTTCAACATCCCATTTGATACGCGCATGCATTACAACATCTCATCCTTCGGTATTCGACATCTCGTCACTCCGGAATTCGTTGATAGCCAAGGCTTGAGTCGCCACCGCTTGGTCGTGAATCAGAGCACGCTACCTCAGGGCGAAGGTGAGCTCAGGATCGAAATGACTGGAACGGTGTTTGACGTTGAAAATCACATCACTGTTGAGTTGTTGCTTGATTCACAGGCACCAACCGTTTCGCTTGAACCAGGTGTTTTCGCAAATTTGGATTCGTTGCACATTAACGAGATTCCAGTTCAAATTTCAATTCAGGATGATTTCGGGGTTCCCAAAGAAGGCGTTCAATTGCACTGGTGCTTTGTTCGTGGCGGTATCGTTGTTCCCAATTCGCTTACCTCCATTCCGATGACACATGAAGGGACTACGGGCAACATTGCGTCCTTTTCGACGACCTTGGACATTGAATCTCAAGGTGTTGCGTTTGAGAAGAGCGACCGACTCAGCGTTTGGTTCTCACATACCGATCGTGCAGGAAACGTCCTTTCTGGTCAAGGAACCGAATTGATGCCTTTGGATGTCTACATCGTTTGGATGGCCTATGAGCCAACGCCAATGTCGGTTGAAGCGACACCATACAGGCCGGTCCTTGGTGAAATCATTACCATTGAATTCACCTTGGAAAACCTTGGATTCCTCAACGGTTCCACCGATATCGTTCTCATGGATGCAAATGGTTTGGTGCTTGACAATGCGACCTTCTTCCTTGAGGCGGACGAACAGAAAAGCGTGACTTGGTCGGTTGAAGCGTGGGATACGGGACGTCTAGGCATGGTGATTCAACTGGATGATGACCCCTTGTTGATTCCAGTTCCACTTGCTGATGTGATGGCTGAAGATGTGGATGGGAAATCTTCGAATTCAGAATTAGGACTCAATATCCTTCTCGTTCTTCTTGCTGCTGGAGCCGTTGTCGCTTCGATCATGATGCGACGACAACGCATCCAATCGCTCTACGATGAGTACGAAGAGTTCGAGGAAGATGACCTTCCACCACCTCGCCCGTCCGATTTGGATGATGCTGACCAAGAGGAATAGTCAAGAAGAAGACCATCGAGCGGAGCCTAAGTGCCGGGGTTCCCGAGCGGTCAAAGGGGGTGGACTCAAGATCCTCTGCGTAATGCTTCGCAGGTTCGAATCCTGCCCCCGGCACCACGATTTCACAGGTCTTCGAGTTCTTCTTGCGCATCGCTTGTTAACGATTGGAACACCAAACTTTCTGGGTATTCGATGGCGATCAATGCTCGAATGGCGTACGATTCAGCAAGATTCGCTGGAGGTTCAGCAATCTTCACTCGACCATTGGTCAGCGTAATCTTGGCACCTGGTTGAGGCGCATCAGCTTTGGCTGGAAGCCAAATTCCAACGCTGCCTAAGGAGGGATGCTGAGCGAGGATGAGTTGTTCTTCGGACGATTCGCCAACAACATTGGAGATGTAGAGTGGGCGTTCATCGTTGAGCACCATGCTAGCATCCTGCCACTCGTTGGAAACGACCAACTCGTTGGCATCTTCCTGCCGCTTACTGATTTGTTCGACCACATCTTCGACCTGCTTTTCTTGCTCAACCGTCTGGCGATGGATTTGGTCGAGAATTTGGCGCAGACCTTCGATTTCAATGTCATCGTCATCTTCCATTGCTCGATGTGCAAGAAGGATCAATTCACCAAGTTCCTCGCTCATCTTCTCTTCAGCAGAAACGCATTCAAGCGCCTCATCAAACAGTTCGATGGCAAAGTCTGGCCGATTCAAGGCGAGGAAGGACTCACCAAGTTCGGTGAGGGCTTGAGCAGCCATGGCGACATCATCGTGAACCATGGATTGTGCATGCTTCAAGGCATCTTCAGCGGGCTGTTCAGCCAAATATTGAGCCATCGCTTGCACGATGTGTTGCTTGAGTTTCATTGGAACACTCAACGTCCCGAGACCAAGTGAGGATGTGGACAATCGGATGGCTTTCTCGAATTTGTTCGTTGAAAGAGCAAGTACGGCAAGGCGAGCAAGAATCCGTGCTTCAATCGTGTCATCATCAACGTGCGTGGCTTGGAACAAGGCTGTCGAAAGATGCAGATGAGAACCAACAGCATCACCTTTCATGCGCTTCATGATGGCAAGTGCCATCTCTGCACGAACCAGGATGCGGGAGTGAAATCGATGCGCAACATCGACGAGTTCACGATTCAGTGGAGCGAGATCAATGCCAGCATTTTCCAAACTATCCGCAATCATCGTTTGCGTTTCTACAATGATTTCATCGAGCGATTCCTTCGAGAGTTTCTCCTTCAATTGAGCAACATGTTGTTCCAATTCCATCATGGTTTGACAACTTGGTTTGAGAGGGAGCAGTTTCTTTCGCGTGCTTGTCTTGATGTCTTCACCGTTGACCAAACGATGCAGTTCATTGAGCAGATTGACACTCGATGCTCCATCGGATTGAACCGATGCTTTGACAGGCTTTGCAGGTGCACTGGAGAGCAAGGAATCGACCATCCACGTGATCTTCGCTTGGACGTCGTATTCGTTTCGACGACTGATGGCATACTGCATTTCAGCTGCACGTATTCTTCGTCCAAGTCGTCGTAATTCGGAGGCATGCTTTCCTTTTGCTTTGGTCGAGAGTCGTTCGAAGAAGGTCGAGGGAGGACACACTTCACCTGCAAGTTGATGTTCTTCAGTTGCTTTAGCCATTTTGAAGTCGTCCGTGACAAGAACCACATGATGACCATCTCGTTGCATGTCATGCGCCAAGACCATGAGAGAAAGATCCACATCTTGTGGAGATGCACGTTCACCGATTTTTGCTCCCAAACCACGGATTTGGTCATCGGATACTTCATGGGTGGTCAAGAGCGGTTTGATGTGATTCAAGAGGTTGGGTTTTTGCTTCCATCGCTGGTAGCGAACGTTCTGGATTTCACCGTGGACGCCCTTGGTGACATGCATTGTTTTCAAGGCTGATTTGAGATCGTTGAGAATGGTTGTCGAAGCCATACCGCCCATGTGAATGAAACAATTTGAATCGACCACGTAGGTGACCATGTTTCAACCACTTGAAACCAAGTCATAATTCTTGAGCCGAATGAACGGCAAGAATGGCATCGACCAGCGGTGCGATGGTCGCACTGTTCGGATAGGGTGAGACGACATCGGCAGCATCCCGAACATCCGCAAACGGTGTTCCGACAGCGACAGACCAGCCCGACATCGCAAACATCGAGAGGTCGTTTGGTGCATCGCCAACCGAAAGAAGATCCGATGCATCAAGACCCATTCGCTTCAAGATCAATTCCAATCCACTGCCCTTGGAAAGGTGTGGCTCCATCAGATGAATGGCGAAGCCTGTTCGGACGACGTCAAGGTTCGACCAATCACTTGCTTCGATGGACGACGTTACAATTTCGAGATCTTCATCGGCGAACAGACACCATTCACTTTCTCTCCAAGCATTGGTTTGAATGCCTTTGGCATCAATGTCCGAGTGCTGAGATTCGAGCCATTCTGCAGCACTTTTTGCTTCATCCCCCGAGGCTCGAACGAGAGGTTCGTCCCAGTCAGGATGCCACAAAACGCCTCCATTCTCGCAGCACATCGGTCCACTCAGGCCGATGAATCGCCACAACCCATAGGTGATTGCACGTACATTACCCGTCGCAAGAATAACGGGAATACCTGCATCTTCGAGCCGACGTAAAGCCTCGACGGCATGCATATCCAGACGCTTGTTCTCGTCGGTCAATGTACCATCGATGTCGAAAGCGACGACACGAGGACACCATCCGGGTCGAAGCCACTCCATGATGCAACGACTCCTTCATGTTTCAAGAAGATTCTTACTTCGCTCAAACCATTCGATGACAGCCTTAATCAAACAGGAACATGAGCAATTTCTCATGGGGGAAGGCGACGGCGACGTGTTTTATTCCCTCGAGGATGATGTCAAAGAGACTCCATCAAAGCCTGTTGAGGTTGCACCAACGCCTGTTGAGGAAGAACAACCTCTCGAGGACGTTGAAATCCTTGATGCTGAAATTGTCATGCAAGCCACAGGCGACTACAAGGTCGAATGGCCATTGGTCGGAATGGATTGTCCCGATTGTGCGAGTAAGGCTACGAAAGCGTTGAACTTGATGCCGCAAGTCTCCTCTCCGGTCGTTTCTGCAACGAGTGGTGAAGTCAAACTCTCCGTCGATTTGGAGAAAGGTGCTCTTTCTGAAGTTTCAAACGTCCTCCGCTCACTGGGTCATGCTCCCGATACTGAACACCATCATCTCAAGGGCGTGAAGGCAGCCAACGTTGCAAAACGCAACAATACAACGCTTCGTGAATTGAAGAAATTGTTCCGTCTTCAACCTGGTATCCTCGATGCGGATATCGAGAAAGACGGTCGAATCCTGTTGCAAATGGTTACGAGTGGGGATCAAGAACTGCTCAAGAAGCGAGATGAAGCCATTGAGCAAGTGTGTGGTTCGCAGCCAAAGTACGTTGCAACGACTTCAAATCGACTCCGACCCGATCAATTCCGACTCCTTGGTGCAGCGTTTGCACTTCCACTTTTGTTGATCATCATCGTCCTTGAATTGATTGGCATCGAAGGTTGGATTCCTGCTGCGATTGCCATTCCCGGCATCATTGTATCGAGTTATCAAATGTTCAGAGAGGCGATTGCAAGTGTTGTCAATCGCCAACTTGGCTTCCAAGTTCTCACCAGTTTGGCTGTCATCGGTGCCTGTGGTTTGATGATGTGGGAGGAAGCCCTCATCGTTGCCATCCTCGTTGCACTCACCGCTCATCTTGAGGGTGATGCGTTAATGAAAGCCAGAGAGGCTATGCAAGGAGGACTCGACCGATTACCACGGGTTGCTCGACGCGTTCCTGACAAGAAATCATTCACACCTTCTGCCATACAAATCGGAGGTGCATCTTCAATCTCGCTTCCAATGGCGCCAGCAGGTGGCCACGCCGATTCAGAACCTGAGCAAGTACCCATCGACCTTCTTTCCGTCGGAGATCTCATCGAAGTACGAAGTGGTGAACTTGTTCCAGCCGATGGTCGTATCGTTGATGGACGAGGTGCTTTGAACAAGGCGCCATTGACAGGAGAATCCGTTCCTGAGGATGTTCAGGAAGGGGACTTTGTCCAAGCGGGTCTCGTCCTTGCACGTGGCCCTGTCATCCTCAAGGTTGAAGCGGTTGGTGAGGCAACGCAGTTGTTTGAATTGATTGAAGCCGTTCATACGTTCCGAGATGAACCGCCTCGTCTCCAAGCATCCATTGAACGCTTCACAGCCATCTGGATTCCAGTTGTACTGTTTGGTGCCTTTGGCGTCTATTGGTTCATGTACCCAGACAATTGGAAGATCATCCTCCTCCTTTGGGTGGTTGCTTGTCCTTGCGCCTTGTTGCTGGCAGCTCCGGTTCCACATGCCGCAGCCTTGGCGAATTCAGCCCACATGGGCGCCATAGCACGTGGAGGAAACGTTCTCGAACGTTTGGCTAAAGTCAATCACGTCTTCTTGGATAAGACGGGAACGCTTACCTCAGGAAAACCATCGATTGGCAAGGTCGTGATGGCGAAGGGACGGCGACGTGAAGCCTCCGTGGCACTCGCTGCAGGTATCGAAGCACGCTCATCGCATCCGTATGCGGAAGCACTGCGAGAGTTCGCAGAAGAACAGAAGATTCAGGCTGTTGAAGTCAAGAAAATCAAAGACGTCAACGCTGGAATTCAGGCCATGCGAAACAAGGAGGAAGTACTCATGCTTCGCCCTGATGCACTTTCCGAGTACAAGATTGAGCTTCCTGCAGAACTGAAGAAAGAGGTTGAATTGGCTGAATCCCAAGGCCATGGCGCTTCTGTTCTTGCGAAAGGAGGAAAGTGTGTTGCCCTGTTCACCTTCGTTCACGATGATACTCGGCAAGGTGCTGATGAATTGATTCCAGAGTTGCACAAGATGGGTATTCACGTTCAGATTTTATCAGGTGATCAACAAGGTGCAGTCGACCGCTTTGCATCATCCGTTGGCCTACCAAAGACCGATGCCTTCGGCAATCAATCACCGGAAGACAAGGTTGCAGTCGTTCGTAGCCGTTCCGATATTTCGGTCACGATGATGGTTGGTGATGGATTCAATGATGCAGCGGCTTTGGCTGTTGCAGACGTTGGTGTTGCCGTCGGTTCGGGCGAATCGGTCAACGTTGAGGCTGCTGATGTATTGATTCCAGGTGATGATCCTCGTATGCTTGCGGATTTGTTGAAACTCGCTCGCCGTACAGAACGGAATTTCAAACAGAACCTCACCTTCTCAATTCTCGTAACGATCACATTGGTCTATGCCGTCATCAATGGCTTCTACAGTGCGTTGTGGGTTGGCGTTTTGGTGCATGAAGCGTCGGTCATTTTGGTCATTCTCAACGGGGCACGGCTTGCGGAAGGAACAGGAACGGTGACCTTGGTCAAGAACACGTTCATCGCTATGTGGGAAGCGACGATAACAGCGCTTCAGACGGGTCGAAAACAATTGAACGAAATGCGAAGTTGAGAGGATATCTTCAAACGGAAGTAGGTCTGAGTCCTAATCGGTGAGCCGATGAGCAGAGTGAGGACAGACCCGTTGGTAGCAGCATTGACCCATCCGACACGTCAGGCTGCATACCAAGCTCTTTCCCAATCCGAAGAGATGAGCACGGTTCAACTTCAAGCGGTTCTTGACGTCGACCGATACAATCTCTATCATCACCTCAAGCGATTGGTGAAAGTCGGACTTATCGAAAACCATCGCGATGTAGGCCGAGCACGATGGTGGAGAATGGTCAAAGAAGTCCCTCTTCCTTCCATGGGTGCAACAACGGGGGAGGCATCTCCGTCGCCATTGGATGCGTTGTCCAAGTTGACGCACGTACATTCCATTGATCTCGTTGATTCTCGAGGGCAGGTTGGAGCCAAGCAATTGGTTCAGAAACTCGCTCAGGAGTACAACATTCCATTGGATCTTCCTTGGAATTTCCTTCCTGGAAAAATCATTCTTGTGGGGACCAAAAAGGACAACGATGAATGAGCAGAACTCCCGCTCAGTAGGCGAACAATCCAAAATCAAAGAGGGGATGGAGCATCATGGACGAAGAAATCACCATTGAGTCAAGAATTGCGCCACCGCCGCTTTCATGTCCAAAGTGCAACGGTCTGCTCCCCTCTGCTCTTGGCGAGATTCAGTGTGAATTGTGCAATGCCAACATTCGAACAGACCATGAGCCAACCCGTACACAATGGATGAAGGAACGTCTCTCCTGTCCTTCATGTTCCAAAGTACTCATCGCTGGTGTCGATCATCGACCTGCGGAACTACGCTGTGGTGGCTGTGAGACACAATTTACGCTAACTGCAAAGGTCATTCGGGTTGAAATTGAATGTCCATCTTGTCAACGTGGTCTGCGAATGAAACAACGACCAGGCCAGCGAACGATCAACTGTCCTGCATGTGAAACTGCATTCAAGGTAAGCTTCTGAGTTGTTGTCATGAAATCAACGTTCAAACTGACCGGACTTGCTGATTACATCACACTCACGAACGCCATGTTCGGCACATTGTCCATCTTCTTCCTGATTCTTGCTGTTGATGATACCCTTAGCGATCCATATTCAGAAGGGTTGGCTACGAAGTACATCTGGGCCTCAATGCTTTGCATCTTCCTTTCTGCGGTAGGGGACATCATCGATGGTCCTGTCGCTCGGCGTTATTCGAAGCGAAAGTTGCTTGGAGGTTCTCTTGACATCATGTCCGACTGTCTTTCATTCTGTGTAGCACCTGCACTAATGATGTTCATCATGTTCGGTCGTTGGGGTGAAGCAACCCCATTGTGGACGCTCTCATTGGGAATTGCTGGTTTTTGGATCATTGCAACCGGCATGCTTCGGCTCGCTCGATTCCAGTACGAAGAAGGAAGCAATCTACCCTATTTTCACGGATTATCCTCGCCCGGAAATGCGATGGTTCTGATGAGTGCTGCAGGTTTCATTTGGCTCCAACCGTTGCTCAATGTCGGTCCGAACCTCAAAAATGCAGAGATTTGTCTTGGAGAGGGTGTCGATTACGCATGTCACGCAACACCAGGTCTTGACATCGCTATTCTTCCAATCATGTTCATCTCTGGTGCGCTGATGATTTCGGACCGTCGTTTGTCGAAACTTAAGGGAGGTTTAGACATGAAATTATCCATCATTCAAATGATCTGTTTGCTCACGGGCATCACCTGGGCATTGATTCGTACTGGTGCTTCTGATGTCAGTCTTGAACTCGGTGGCGATATCGCTCCAGCGGGGTGGTTGTTCTTCGCCTCAGCTATGCTCGCCATCTACTACATCGTTAAGCCACAACCACCAGCAGTTTCCAATGATGAAGAAGCCTGACTGCGCGTCCAAATTCCGTCTCTAAATCGCGCTTTTGTTCATGATGAACATCGCGCACCTTATGTAGGAAGAAAGGTCGATACATATCCGGATGGGATGTTATGAGTGCTAGCGAGAGCAGGCAGGATGATGCGTTGGACGCTGCTCGCAAGAAGCGGGCAAACGCAGACCGTCTGAGCCTTGCTGCTCTTCGAAGTCAATTCACTTCTTCACCGACAGTGTCAACAGACCAAGCCCTTCTCACCAGTGCTCGCTTCCGCCAAGAAGAGCGCATGCGAGCCGATATTCGTCGAGAACGCCGACTTCGCCAACAAGCCATTTCGGAGCGAGTTTCGGCCATGCAAGATGCCATTGCCAACGATCTCGCAGTTCAACACGAACTCACGTTGGATGCCTTGGAAAAGGAAATGCGTTCGGAAATGGAAGTTGAATTGGCCGAAATGGAACGATCAGCTCTCGCATCAGAGGAAACACGAATGCGTGAACAACTCGACCTTCGATTGAGTCGAGAAATTTCCAACCTTCAAAATCAACTCGAGCACGAACACGACCGTCGACTCGAAGAGCATAAGGAGACCATCAAGCAATCCATCGAAGTTCAACTCCAAGACGAACACCGACGACGTCTTGCTTTGCAAAAGGAACGTCTTGCTCTTGAATACAATCAACGTCTTCAGCGAAAGATTCGCGAACTTGAGGCCGATATCGAAAAGGAGATGGAAGCCCGATTCGTTGAGATGGAAGACAAGGAAGTTGAACTGCTGGAAGAGGGTCATAACGCTCGCCTCGCCGAACGCGAAGAGCAGCTTCGACGTGGCATTCGTACACGCCTTGAGCAGCAACTTCGCAACCGACTCCAACATCGCGAGGCTCGCCTTCGTGCTGAATACGATCGACGTAGTCTCCGTCTAGAGGAAGACATTGCTCAACAGTTGCAACAAGAACTTGAAGTCCAACTTCGTCAAGAGACGGATGATCTTGAAGAGCGCATGCGTGAGGACGTAGAGCTCGCTATCGCTCGTCGACGAGATGAACTCCGCGTCGAGATCCAGAAGCAAATCGAAGCAACCCATTCCGAGCGACTCAGCGAGCGAAAGGGACGTCTCAAGGAGAAGTACGATATCACCTTCTCCAAGGCTGTTGATGACATCTCCAAGGTTCTCAAGACCGAACTTGAAGCTGAACTTGCCCGACGTTCCGATGAGGAGTTTACCTCTTACCGTAACACGAGAGAAGCCGAAATCCAAAATCGACTGGCTCGATTCCGCTTTGAACGAGAAACTGAACTTCGTGGACAACTCGAAGAACAGTACGAGGCGAAGCGAACCGACTGGGCTGAGCGTCTTGAAATCGAGTTCCAGTCTCGTGAAACGGCAGCCCGTAAGGCCATCATGGCTGAATTGGATGCACAACTTCGTAACGAGCGTCTGACCTTCGAGACCGATCTCGACCTTCTCAAGGAAGAAACGGCTCTCGAACTCGAAGTCGATATGGAAGAACGTCTTGCAGCCTTCCGAACTCGAAAGCAAGAAGAAATCGCTGTTCAACTTGAACGTCAACTCGACAAGCGTGAAGAGATCATGCGCAACAAGGCGCTCATCGATGTTCGTAAGCGTGAGGCATCGATTCGTGCCGAAATCGAGGCTCAACTTGGCCTCAAGCGTGCGGAAGTTCGTGACCGTCTCAACAGTCTTGCTGAGAAGATGGATTCCTTCCGTGAAATGGCTGAGACGAAGATGCGAGATGCTATCACGTCACAGATTCAAGGAGAAATCGATAGTTCTGAGGCTGAATTGCAAAGCCGAGAACAAGAATTCGCAGACCTTCAACAGACAGATACGCGTGCTGAAAAGCGACAGAAGTGGATGCAATCCATCTCTGGTCAAGCACCAGCATCAATGCCAATGGGTCAGGATCCGTCGACACTTGGCGCTCGTGCTCCAGCCATGAGCGGCATGACGCGAACACTCGGTGGCAACATGGAAGGCCAGGGTATGGGCTTGGGTGGAATGCGCGCTCCAATGGGTGGAGCAAAGCCACTTGGTCAAGCACCAGCACTCCGTCCAGTGAAGGCTCCAATCGGCTCGGCTCAACCAGGACAAGCCCTGCCAAAGCCAATTGAGCGTCAAGTCCGAATGCCACTTCAGCCACAAACACCAGTTCCCGTCGTTCAACCAACACAGGAACTTCCTGCTGAAGAGATCGTTGTTCCCGTCGGAGCTGTCGAAGTCAGCATCAAACCAGGTGATGATGGTCAATTCGGAACCAGTGATGATGAGGCAATAATCACCAAGCGTGATTTGACTGAAGTCGAAGAGGTCATGGAAGAGGTCGTCGAAGACGTTGTCGAGGCAGAGACCGAGACCGCTACACTGCGTCCAGTTCAAGGGACGCTGACGGCATTGAACGTCGTTGCCAAGGAGGCAGAAGAAGAGGCGTCTGAAACGGCCACACTTCGCCCCGTTCAGAGATTGACACCACTGTCCACTCAACCTAAAGAAGTGAAGACAGCAACAATCACCCCAGTTCGTCAGATGGTTCCAAAGAAAAAGCGTGGACCACCTCCAAGTTCAAACAAGGGTGAAAAGCCATCCTCAGATGAATCTTGATTGGACATCTATGCGTCTGTTTGATAATTCACAACAGTGTCGGGTGTCCATGCGAACCACGGCTAGTATCGTACTATGCTTGCTTCTCACTCAATTACTCCTCCCGGTTGTACCGGTATCAGCCAACCTTGTTGATGCTGGTCAAACAGAAAATATCAATGAAAAAGTCGTTGCTTGGGAACAGATGAACGATGGTAAAATTCTGATGGTAACAGGAAGTGGAATGCTCAGTGTCAATTCGTTTGAAGCCGGACAGCACACAGAAGTTTGGGGACTTGATCTGAACGTTACTGCCAACTCAGCGACAATTGATGCTGGTGAAAACCTCGTCGCTATAGCCCACAATTCCGGTGTTGTCATCGTTCAAATCGCTCAACAAATCATCACTCAGTACCTCAACACAAGCAATCCTGTCAATGCTGTCGATTGGGATAACGATGGAGACATCTGGCTTGGTTACTATGCTGGACAGCGTCGCGCTGATGAATGGTCGGGAGGCGTACCAACTGGAATCGTAACCAATGCCCATACGGGTGGAATGAACACCATGCTCATCACACCAACGGGCGAGATTTTGACAGGAGGTTTCGACAATCGAGTCAAGATCACATCGAATGCTGGTACTTTTGTTGGGCAACTGACCGATATGACATCAGCGGTGAACGACATTGCATTGGATGCCAATGGCCGTCTTCTCGTTGGCACAGCTGGCGGTGATTTCTATCGCTACAACTTAACCGACTATACCTACGAGGAGTTGTCCATCACTTCGAACCCTCAAATCGTCTACGTCAAACAGATGGATTTTGCAACCTATCACGTCGGAACACAATCCGGTGAAATCATCGAAGTATCAACCTCATCGTTTACGGAAGGAAACACCTACGATACGAGCGGTAAGGTCATCGGTTCGCTCAAAGGTTCAAATGGTGAAATCTACATCGTATCAGGATTCTCATCCTCAACTCGTGTCCACCTCTTCGATATTGACAGCGATGGCGATGGTGTCACAGATGCGTTGGATGCTTTCCCAAGCGATCCTAGTGAAACAATGGACAGTGACGGAGATGGTGTTGGTGACAACACGGATGAATTCCCGAATGCGGCTGACGAATCGGTCGATTCAGATGGTGATGGAGTCGGAGACAATTCCGATATGTTCCCGTCCAATGGTGACCAGACCATCGATTCGGATGGTGACGGCTACGGTGACAATACCAATGGCGTCGATGGTGATGCCTATCCATTGGATGCAACACAATGGGCTGATACCGACAAAGACGGCTATGGCGACAATCCAACCGGTACAACACCCGACGGTTGCCCAACAGTCAATGGATTCTCCACAGAAGATCGCTACGGTTGTCCTGATAGCGACCTTGATGGCTATTCCGACCCTGATGACTCATGGACGTCATCGCAAGGCGCTGATGCTCTACCATCCGATGGAACACAATGGGTGGATGGTGACGGAGACGGCTACGGTGACAACGCTCTTGGAAACAATCCAGACAAGTGTCCGACTAAGGCTGGTGCTTCCACACGAGCGTGGTTGCCTGATCCAGAAAACCCTCAGCAGAATACAGAACTACCATCGCACGGATGCGAAGACAAAGATGGTGATGGCTGGGCGGATGCATCAGAATCGTTGGGAATGGACAACGATCCGAACGAGTACTTGGATCTCGATCGTGATACGGTTGGTGCAAATGCAGACTACAACGACAACGATGCTCGGATTGCAACAGAACGCGATCATTGCAAACTGAATTATGACGACGTCCGTGAAGTATGTCAAGGCTGGCGTAACAATGCCTATACTGATTATTACGATACGACGATCGCTACCAACGGGACGCCTATGAGTTTCAACAGTTGGAACACAACCGATTCAACCGGTTCAACCTCGGATGGAGAATGGTACGAAAGTGATGCAATGACGGATGCTTTGGTCTACGGTGGTATGATTTTCGGTGGACTTACCGTTGTCATCATCATTGTAGGCATAATCATGTCACGTCGCAAGGTTGCGACGGAAACCAAAGAGTATGGTGGTGCGTTACCAACATCTGCAGCGATGAATGAAGCGCTTGAGGGAACAGCAGGATCCTCTGCAACCGGTGGTGTCGAATCCGATTCGCTCTGGGATGATGATGTCAAACCGCTGGAGATGCAAGAGAGTACAGAATCTGAATTCGAGGTTGAGTCAATGGACGAGGCATCAACGTCGGAAGATATCTTCTCTGGAGATGAATCGATTGAATCGATTGCATCCATGGGAACCGAACCAGAACCTGTTGCAGAAGAAGCCGCTCCAGCACCAGCTCAAGAGGCACCAGCAGAAGCGCCACCGCTTCCAGCATCAGGATTGCCTGAAGGTTGGACGATGGATCAATGGAAATGGTATGGTCACGAGTATCTTGCCAAGTATGGCAACGAGTGATCAACGCCAAACAATGGGAAGACTTGAGCGAAGGTCGCCAAGTTCGTTACCCGTATAGATGGGCTTTCCGTCTTCTTTGAGAATGTTCATGATGAGCCAGAGAACAGCGTTCCAGGATTTGTTTTCTGCAAACAATTCGACTTCGCCAGCCGTTGCAGCAATGAGCAGTTTTGCTTCATCGGTCGAATCATCAAACAATGCACGAATGAGTTGTTTGGTTGTGAACATATAGCCAGATGGGCGCCATGCCATCATATCGTTCACCTCAAACCTCGAATGGAGCCATATTCAATCGGCTCACGAGGTGATCGACGTTGACATCAGCAACACGTTGTAAGTGTGCTTGCAGTGTGTCAAGTTCTCCACGCATTCGAGCCATTTTATGGGCTCGAATCAGGTCTTCAAGAAGCGTATTCACGCTCTTATGTCCACTGACCGTGCGCATGGTATTCAATTGTCGTCGTACTTCGTAACTTACACTCACCGAGGTCATTCCTTCTCCAGTCATTTGTGCATCCCAGTGTCAAATGACTCCCTTCCCTACTTAACCCAACCGCGCGAAACGAAGGGGTGCGAGGTGATTTTCAGACCCTTATCGTCGGCTTCGGAGCAGTTTTGGATGCTCTTTGACACCGAATTCACGTCGCATTTCTTGGACGCGATTGTGGAATTCCTTGGCCAATGTCCAGTATTCGAGCGAACCTGCACCTGCGCCACTGGCTCGTGGTTCGTTGAGCAGTACGGTTGGTGCACCGCTCCATGGCGCTTCAGCTACCTTCACCAAGCGTCGAATGGTGGTGTTGAAGACTTTGTTTGGAATCTTTCGAGATACTTCCGTACAAACGTGGCGACTCAGTTTCGACCGTGCATCAACCATGGTCATGGCAACCCCGAAAATCTTCAAATTTCGGTTGATGCGCTTCTGAATCATCTTGATGGAATTCATCAGCATGCTGAATCCTTCCAGCGCATAGTATTCTGCCTGAACAGGAACCATCACCCAATTGGCAGCACACATGGCATTGATCGAGAGCAAACCGAGAGAAGGGGGCGTATCGATGATGATGTAATCGAACTCATCGATAATGGGTTCAAGCCCCTCTCGGAGTCGAGTTTCACGTCCGATTTTGTGCGACAATTCAATTTCAGCACCAGAAAGGTGGATGTCGCTTGGAAGCAACCAGAGGTTCTTGATTTCCAGATTAGCGGGTGCTTTCTTCCCTTGTCGAAGAATGTAGGCCTTCTGCATCGCATCGCTCAATTCGCGTGGGGTTAGGAGGTATTCCTCCATGAGTGGCATCGGTTCGCCAGAATCGTTAGCGAGTACATCGTAAGCTGTTTTTCGAATGTTTTTCTTCTCAACACCGAAGGACGTTGCACAATTTCCTTGTGGATCAAGATCGATGAGAAGAACCTTGGCAGGTGGTACGCCTTGTTTTCGTGAACCCTTTGCAAGTGCAGCAGCAAGGTTGACTGCTGTCGTGGTCTTTGCACAGCCACCTTTCTGATTGGCGACAGCGATGACCATTTTGTAAGGATTCATCGTCATCTCAGTTCGCCTCGTACACGACCACAGGCGTCACCTGTTTTGAACTTCGGCATGGATTCGAATTCAAATCTCAGGAAATAACAGGGACTGGAACTTCCGAGAGAATCTTTCGAACGATGTGCATACCAGTGATTCCACGAATCTTGGCTTCTGGCTTCATGACGATACGGTGGCTGATGATTTGCAATGCAATGCCCTTGATGTCATCTGGAATGACATAGTTGCGACCTGCGATGGCGGCAGCAGCACGACCCGTCTTGAACAGCGATTGTGATGCACGTGGCGAAGCACCGTTGACCACACGGTGGTCTTCACGAGTTCGTTGAACGATTTCAACGATGTAAGCGAGAATAGCAGGATCGACGTGAACGGTTTCGAGAGCCTTTTGCATGGCAACGACCTTCTTTGGTGATGTGATTTGTTCAACATCGTGTTGATCCTTTCCACGAAGCTTTCGTCGAGCAAGAATTGCCTTCTCTTCAGCACGGTCTGGGTAACCCATGCTCATCTTCATGAGGAAACGGTCCATTTGTGCTTCAGGAAGTGGATAGGTTCCTTCTTGCTCGATTGGGTTTTGTGTCGCCAAAACAACGAACGGAGCAGGGAGTTTGTGGGTAATACCTTCGATGGTCACTTGCTTCTCTTCCATCGCCTCAAGCAACGCAGCTTGGGTCTTCGGAGGAGCACGGTTGATCTCGTCAGCAAGAAGAATGTTGGAGAAAAGAGGACCAGCACGGAGTTTGAATTCTCCAGACTTCTGGTCGTACATGTACGTCCCCATGATATCGGAAGGCAGCAAGTCAGGTGTGAATTGAACACGCTTGAACTTACATCCAAGTGCACGAGCAAAGGTGTTGGCTAGCAACGTCTTTGCTAGACCAGGGAAGTCTTCCAGCAACATGTTTCCATTGGAGAGAATTCCAACGGTAACACGTCGAAGGTTCTCGTTCTTTCCGATAATGACTTTGCTTACTTCGTTCATCAATCCGTTGGAGATATCAGCAACGGTTCGAATGAGGTCTTGTGTTCGGGCGTCTCCACCCATGTTTCCTTGAGAAAATCCAGCATCCATGGTCGTTCACCTGTGTTAACAGGACAGAATCCGAATGACATGATACTTGAATGTATGCCGTTCATACGTCGAACAAACATCAACCAACGTGACGACGTCCCCAGAAGTGGTCGTCTTTCCGATGAAGCCGAATTATTTCCTCAAGGATCTCTTTTTCCAATTCGGTCAACTCGACCTTTGCAAGTCGAGGGACATGGGATTCTGGGATATCGACATAGAATTCGTCCAATTCTTCGATGTGGCGACCGACCGTTGGACCCATGACAGCAACAGCGATTTCTTCACCTTGTTTTGCTTCTTTGAGCTCTTCACTGGCTCGTGAGCGTAGACTCTTCACTTGGCCAACGGGTGTTCCATCGAGTTTCATCAAACGTTGGCCAAGATGAACCCGTCCTCCAAGAACGCGCATCCCAACGATGGCCGGACCTTTGTTGCGGAAGGTGTGGTTTTCGAGGTAGAGTAGTTTTCCTGGATAAGCTAAGTTCTCGCGAGCAGCTGCATCCATGTCTTCCTTGGTCTTCTCTTTCCACTCTTCGAATTGGTCGATGATGTGGTAAATGATGTCACCACCAATCCACGTGACACTCTCATCGCCTTGATTGAGGCTTTCTTTGACTTCATTGTTGGGTTCGACAGAGAAACCGAGAATGATCTGATTCAATCGGCTGTTTGCTGATTCGGCTGTCATCACATCACGTTTGTTGACCGGTCCAACGGTTGCTCTGCGAATTGGAACCTCGATTTTCTTCAATTCAAAAGCTAGTGCTTCCAAGCCACCGATCGTATCAGCCTTGATGACAACGCCTTCTTCATCCAATTCAACCGAGACCTGCGTCTCTTTCTTGGCTTCGTTGCGAGCCTCATCGCTTGCTAGTCGAATGGTTGAACCAGCCAAGGCCTTCTCCAATCCTTGAGCGATGATTTTCACACCTGCTGCTGCATGGATGGTTTCTACAGACTCCCATCGGTCACCAGCATCACGCATTTCGGACATGCCTCGAGCCTTCTTGAGTCCTTTAATTCGGACATCAAACGGGCCATCAGCACTCACGACGGTAATGTTGTCTCCCGTGTTGAGCGTGCCTCGGTGCAGGATGACATCGATCGTCTTGCCCATACCAACTTCGTCCTTCATCTCGAGAATGGTTCCTTCAGCAGGTCCAAGTGTATCGGTAAGGCGATCTTCAAGGAAACGCTCAGCCAATCCCACAGTAACCGTGAGGAGGTCTTGCAGTCCTTCGCCTTCCTTAGCAGACATTGGAACAAGCGGGAAGGATTTCCTGAAATCTTTGATTTGATCGTAGCGTTCAAGGTTGATGCCATGTTCAGAAACCTGTCCAACAAGTTTCCAGTATCGGTCTTGGAAGAGATCGATGACATCCTTTCGTTGGTCTTTCAAGGATTCGATAAAGGAGCGATCTCGTTCACAAATCCACCCATGGATACGGTCGATTTTGTTTCCAGCAATAACGAACGGTGTTTTCGTTTGTTTGAGGATATTGATGGATTCAATGGTTTGTGGTTGCAAACCTTCCATAATGTCAACAACAAGAATGGCAATATCTGCAAGAGCGCCACCACGGTTTCGCAACGATGCGAAGGAGTGGTGGCCGGGTGTATCGATGAACAGAAGACCGGGCGATTTGAACGGACGCCCTCCCATCAGTTTTGCACACGTTTCATTGAGTACATGAGCAGGAACTTCGGTGGCTCCAATGTGTTGGGTAATCCCGCCAGCTTCTCGATCCATAACGCTGGCTTGTCGATCGCTGCCGAGGGAACGAACCAAATCCAATACGCTGGTTTTGCCGTGATCAACGTGACCAAGAACGGAAACAATCGGTTGTCGATTCTCACCGCGAACGACAGGCTCTTCTTCGTTCACGTCTGTTTCGTCCATGCGACTACCTCCAAGGGAGGAAGAAAGAAGTTCACTCGTAGACCCAAGCACCCATGGTGTTTTCCCAGGTCATCAAACCTTCAGGGAACCAGAGGCCAAGTTCGAATGCTGCTGTTTCAGGAGCATCGGAACCGTGGATCATGTTGAAGCCCATATCCATACCAAAGTCACCACGGATGGTGCCAGGTTCTGCTTCGCGACCATTGGTTGAACCAATGAGTTTGCGAGCAACGGAAATGGCATCACGACCTTCCCATGCCATACAGACAACTGGGCCGGAGGTAACGAACTTGATCAATCCAGGGAAAAACGGGCGCTCCTTGTGAACATCGTAATGCTGTCGAGCGATTTCTTCA
Source organism: Methanobacteriota archaeon (assembly GCA_029979085.1). GTDB lineage: Archaea > Thermoplasmatota > Poseidoniia > Poseidoniales > Poseidoniaceae > MGIIa-L2. The sequence goes on from JAPOIF010000003.1 coordinate 29,594, forward strand.
CTAGGAACCATGGACTTGAGTCCGACCAATTTGAGTCCTTTTCGCTCAAATCGACCAATGATTTCTCCAACTAATCCACGTTGTACTCCGTCTGGCTTGACCATAATGTAGGTTGTTTCCATCTTCTTCACCGTCCTTGGCCACCAAGAGGCCCTTTATGAGTTCACCGAATCGAATCAGCGAATACCGCCACGAACATAGTGGCGTGTCCACTTGACCTTTCGGGAATTTCGGGACAACTTGACCATGTTCTTGCGAGCCTTGCTGTTCTTGAACCATAGAATGCTTCCATCCTTGCGGACGAACATGGTTCCAGTACCTGGCTCGATTTCCTCTCCGGAGAATGAACAAACTCTTCGTTCTGGCATGATGATCACCGTGCATTGAGCTTGCGGGCTTCACGACCCGTATCCTTGAGCATGAGAATGTCACCCATTCGGACTGGACCGACAACGTTGCGAGTAATAATTCGGCCAACGTCACGTGGGTTTGGAGCATCATTGACTCGAACCTTGACCTGAGTTGCTTCACCGGTCATTCCAGTTCGACCAACGATTTCAACAACTTCAGCAGGCCAGCCGCTTACCGTTTCGTCACTCATATTGAATCACCTATTCAGTTCTTGATGCCCTTAATGGCTTCAAGGACGTTGTTGAATGCTTCTGTGTTTGCTTTGGAAATTTCCATGAGAGCAATGGAAGCAGTCTTGACGCCTGTTGGAAGTCCGGTTTCTTTTGCAAGGAATTCTTGGCTTGGGACGTATCCGTATGGGATGCCCTTTTCTTCGCAGATCAATGGGATGTGCGCCAGAAGTTCTGGAGGGTTGACGTCTTCGGCTAGGATAACGAACTGTGCAGTTCCGCGTTCTGCGGACTTGGTTACTTCGTTGCTTCCTTTCTTTATTCGCCCGCCTTGGTTCGCTCGGATGAGCTCGTAAATACTGTCGGCGAGGTCGCTTGGGGTTTCAAATCGTACGTGTACACTCATTGGAATCATCCTCGTGTGGTATTCGTTGCGCCAACACTCGACCATATAAATGCAATGCAAAAGCATTGGACGGCTAAATGAGCCTACTTTCCGAGAAGTTCGTTGATTCCACGAGCCAACGCCTCTCCAGCATCAATCACCGAACGAGGGTTGGACAGGCTTCCAGTAGCATGAACACCATCGACAAATTGATTCAACCTACGAATCGCTCCACCTGTGAATAGCCCGTGAGAACATGCTGCATGAACCTCGACAGCCCCTTGTGAGCGGAGCGCATCGGCGGCGCGACAAATGGTTCCACCCGTGGCAATCATATCATCAACGATGGCAACAATTTTTCCTTGAACATCCAAATCCTTGGCTTTGTGGACAATCGTGTGAGCATCGATTCGAGTTTTCTCAAGATACGAAAATTCACAACCGATCAACGTGGCAACTTGGCTGGCACGATCAATCGCACCTTTATCCGGTGAAAGTATGAAATCTGGATTGACTTCAGTTTGGAGATGGTTTGCAAGTTCGGGCATTGCAGAGGTAAAGGCCACTGGAATGGAGAGATTTTCAAGCACTTTTGGAGCATGTAAATCGAGGACTGCAAGCCCGTCGCATTGTTCCGCAAGCATATCGGCAATCGCTCGTGCAGAGATGACTTCACCAGGCTTGAAACGCTTGTCTTGTCGAGAATATCCAAAATATGGCACCGCAAGGTAGACTCCGGGGCCGATATCTTCCATTTTTTGCGGTTCTATTCCTCTGAGGTTTTCCATAGACCCTTTGCGGACATCGGAAACGGCTTTGAGAATCAACATGGTTTCAACAATACCAGCATCTGGGAATGTGTTTGAAACAACGACGACGGGTTCAGATCGAATTGCTTCAATCTCATCTTCAGGAATTCGGATGTATCCTTCCGAATCCGGAAACCGACGAGCTTCAAGTTTGACGTGATCCCAGCCCAAGGATTGAGCGAGTTGTTCTGCAACTTGTTGTGCATTGCTTCCAGAGACAACGACCATCGGCTTCCCTCAATCCAACCTGAGCGACGCCCGTTCATGTTCTTTGCGAGTCGTACGACACCGTACTGAGAAGGTGTTGGTGCGCGAGGCAGGACTTGAACCTGCGACCTCCCGGTTATCAGCCGGGTGCTCTAACCGACTAAGCCACCCGCGCAAGGGCAAGCCTCCGACCTACAACCTTGTCATAAGAATGACGGTTGATTCGAAATCACTCTTCGTCGAAATTTGGATCGTTAATTGCAATGTAAGAAGGCAACTGCAAGACACGGTCGAAGGTTCGAGAAAGAACAATCTCATCGAGACGCTCACGAGTTCGTGAGAACGCCGTCAATGGAATTTTGATGTCTTCTTCAATCCCATACTGCTTCTGTGCGTGCAATCGTGTTCGTACGATGAATCCCTTGTAGGTTCGCTTCACCTTGACCATGCCAGTGATAACACCGACTTCTCGACCTTGATTGTCAAGAACAGCCCGGTCTAGCATTTCGTCTGGTGCGTAGAGCTTCTCATCAATTCGAATGGTGTTTCTCCATCGTCGTTGTAGTTCGCGCATCGACTTGGATAGTTTCACAGTTCCATCTGTTTGGATGCTGTGCACCAATTCCTTTGGTAGCGGTGCGAGTTCTGCAGGTTTCCTCATGTATTCGTCAGCAACATCTGACTCAACTTGGATCCGCATCGATTGGACGCGTGCCTCGTTTGGGTGATGTCGCTCACCAACAATCGTTCCTACTTTTTTGTCGTTCACATAGACATCCCGGTGTACTAGTTCCTGGATGTTGTATTCTTTGTCTGCCATTTTTTCCCATCTCCTCGGGTCATGCCCGGTTAGGAGGTCTTCAACCGATGAATCATATATACTCTTCGACAACAAAAATTAACTTTTCAATTGGAATTTGTAGTTTATTGACTTTAATTTCTATTGGGGATTGCAAAAAATTTCCAAAATACGATGTCGTATAATTCTCAAATTATACTGAATTTTATTTCCCATGAAAACCACGATTCAATTGGAATCTCATTGGTACTGGTTTGTTCACCTTCAGATCGCAAAGATTACAAAAATATTGAAAATCAGATGTTTTCCAATTGAAATTTACATTTTTTCCACATACGTTCAACCATGGTTCGATCGGATACATCGGTAAGAACAGGGCTCTAGGGCTATGTTCAAAGGAGTTCTTTGACAGCATGAGCACATGGCGGATAATCCCATCAGCGCCCTGCATCGTCTCCGTGCAACAAGTGGTCCAAAAGAGACCGTTGGACTCAGTGATGAAGTCATCATGGATTTTTGCAGTTCGGACAATGAGTTGGTTCAAGCAATCCACGAAGCTGTGGACGTTCACCACACATTGATGGAAGAGTTTGGGCAAGACATCATGTCTCTACCAGAAGCAGAACTCATTCAACATCTCCAATCCGACTATGTCAACTTCTATTCCGCTGCAACGGTTAACCCATACATTCCTATCGCAGGTAGAGGCCCTTGGTTGGTCACGGCATGTGGTGCAGTTCTCCATGACAATGGTGGTTACGGAATGCTCGGTAGTGGACATGGGCCTTCATCCATCATCGATGCCATGAGCGAGAACTGGGTCATGGCGAACGTCATGACGCCCTCGTTCTCTCAAAAGCGCCTCGGTGATCGACT
>JAPOIF010000003.1:33349-43915 GCA_029979085.1 Methanobacteriota archaeon
CCGCAAGGAGCTTGGACATACACGTGGTTCGTGTCCGTTTGATCGATTCATTTGCATGAACAGTGGCTCAGAGTCGGTGACTGTTGGTCTTCGTATCGCCGATGTCAATGCCAAGCACATGACCGACCCTGGCGGCCGTCATGAAGGAAAACCGACAAAACTCCTCGCGGTCGAACGTGCTTTCCATGGACGCACAGGCCGACCTGCTCAAATCTCTCATTCATGTATGGATGGATACAAGAAAAATCTTGCAACCTTCCGGGATATGGATAACCTCCTCCTCGTTCCTGCAAACGACATTGAAGCATTGCAAGCCATGTTCAAGCGTGCTGATGATGAAGGATTCTTCATCGAAATGATGGCGTTGGAACCAGTACAAGGTGAAGGAAGCCCTGGTCGTTGTGTTGAGCGAGCCTTCTATGACGAGGCTCGACGCTTAACGCTCGAACACGGTTCTATGCTCATGGTCGATTCCGTACAAGCAGGACTACGTGGGCAAGGCTGCTTGTCCGTTGTTGATTACGAAGGATTTGAGGATGCTGAAGCGCCTGATCTTGAAGCATGGTCGAAAGCCCTCAATGCAGGTCAATATCCACTGTCCGTCCTTGGAATGAACAAGCGTGCAAGCGAACTCTACGTTGTAGGAATTTATGGTAACACGATGACAACAAACCCACGTGCACTCGAAACAGCTGTAGCAGTGCTGGACAACATTACGCCGGAATTACGAGAGAACATCCGTGAGCGAGGTAAGGAAATGGTTGAGAAACTCAAGATCCTTCAAGCCAAGTATCCTGATCAAATTCTCGAAGTTCAAGGTACGGGATTACTTGTTTCTGCAGAATTGAATCCAGAAACGTTGCAAGTCGTTGGCTTTGACAAGGTCGAAGTGTGGTGCCGAAAGCACGGCCTTGGTGTTATTCACGGTGGTGTAAACGCCTTGCGCTACACGCCAAACTTTGCCATTACCTCCAAGGAAGTTGATCTCGTTATCGACATCACCCAGCAAGCCATTGAGGCCTTCATAGCGTGAGAAGAATGGTTCGTGTGAGCGTCCATCCAACCGATGGCTCCATCGCACGTGCGTTCATTGAACGATTGCTGATGTTCGATGTGGTACTCTGTCTTGATGAGAACGAGGCTCATGAGATACAGGAGCGTCATGCAACCTTGCTCCAAGCAGGAATTGCTCAGGCCATCGTTTCGGATGAATTCGATATTCGATTCCAATTTTTCACCAAACCAAATACCATTCGAGTCAATGATTCTTGTTCAATTGTCTTGCATGACGTCCTTCCATCTGGTAAGAATTCTGGACTTATGAACGAAGCGTTAGCGTCCATCTGGGATTCGATTGAAAAATCGATTGATGGAGACGCCTCTCACTATTGGGTTGCAGAATCGGATGTTGTCGATGCTCTGGTACGCATTGCCCTGCATCAGCCACAATTACCAGAAACGATCGATATCGCTGGACGTCGGCGATGGTCAACCCAGCAGACGCACCATGAACTGCAGATGCTTTACAATCGAACACAAGCAGGTTCAACGGGTCAATTTACCGCCTCGCTCCTCGATCAACCGGCTTCACCGAAGATTTCCGTCGTTCCAATTCAGGTTGCCCAACAAACAACAAGACCTTCTTTGGGACCGTTGCACAATGTTTTGGTTGAATGTGATGGTCATGGCTGGCAACCAACAAGTCCGCTCCGTACAGCGATGATGGTCTACCTTGCAGGAAAACTCAACGATTGAAGATGTCACTTCCAAGAAGAGGAAGCAGAACACTTGCATCACCTTCTACACATACGTTCGGTGCTTCAGGACGCATTTTACCCCAACTGATGGCCTCACGAAGCCGAGCTCCTGAGAGACTACCATCGTGTTCAGGAGCCGTAGTCACATAGACTGCAGCATCGAGGCCGCCTCGATATTGATTCCACCAAATGACGTGATGTTTTGAAATTCCACCGCCGACCATCAAAGCATTGGAGGTTGCAACGTCCCATGTCAAATCAGACATGACCTGCTCATCAGCCAACGTATCGATGTGGAAATCTCGGTGCTTTTGACGGAACATGAACAATTGTGCACCGATCGAACCATCCGTAATGCCTGGGATACAGACTGGGATTTGATTCTTCCAAGCCCAGTAGATGAGTGAATCCGGCTTACCAATCCGCTTTCCGAGTTCCCATACGAGGTGAATCGAACCAAAGCCAATCCAAGCATCAGCACCCGTTTTACCAGTCTCTTTGAGTCGATCGTTGTAGATGTCCTCAAGCGCTGGCATCACCACTGCTTCGATGATTTCACCGTAGGATGCATTTGGAACAATGACATTACCTAGGCGCATCAACTCATGTTCACCAAGCTCAATATCATCCAATTCAAAGGCACCGTGATAGTAGTCCTTGTAGGAACGAGCAATATCGTGATCGAGTGTTCCGCAAGTGGTCGAAACGACGTTGAACATCTTGGTCTTGATCGCTTCAATGAAGAAGGAACGAGTTCCTGTAGCACAGAGGCATGCAGGGAAGGAAAGCCAGTTGCAGACCTGGCTTGCATCCCCATCAACAGCATCGACTTCTTGTCGCATTTGCAGGAGAATATCCCGAGCAGTGGCCAGTTTAGTCGCTGTAAATCCACCAGCCTTGGCCATTTGGTCGATTAGCGTGGATGCGTCCGTCACCTCACTAAAGGCGTAATCTTTGACGGGGATATCGAAATCATTCGGGTCAATGGCCATGCTCCTTCGCCATCGTTTCACTTCATCAATCTTTCATGGGGATTGGAACCTCAAGATGTTCCAACAACCGCTCAACGGAACGGAGCGTACCATGTACGGAAGGATGCATTGTATGATCGCCAATGCAGTAGATTCCATCGTGAACCAATGGTTTTCGCTCACGACCAACAGCCGTGGTACTTCCCGATGGTAGGGCATAATCGACGTACGTTGTACCAATCAGTTTCCAGTCGTTGGCAGTTGAACCGAACCAATTGACCAATTCACGTTGAATGTGTTTTCGTTCCTCGTCCTCATCATGCAAACGAGCGTCTTCACCAATGACCGTTGCAACAACCAGATGTGCCTCGGATGCATGCAAGAGAGTAGGAACATGAACGTGCAAGATCTTCTGCTCACCTTGGCCATATTCCGTGTTCAAGAGCAATCGTGCACGCTGACTTGGAGCATTCTTGCATTCGAAAACATAGGTTGCTGTCTCTTTTCGACGTACGTGTGAAGCATCTCCAAGCAGGGCTTGTGTAATGTGTTGTGGTGTTGCAAGAACAACGATATCGGCTTTCTTGGTTGTTCCTCCCTCGAGTTGTACCGATTTCTTGGACACGGAGGTTACCTTTGTGTTGTATAGAATCTCTGTCGACGTAAGCCGTTCAAGGATTTGAGTTGGCACTGCTTCAATGCCGTGTTTCGGCATGGTCATCATACCATGGGACATGGCTGAGAAGGTGAACGAGGCAAAAGCAGAGCGTTCTTTCCGTTCACTATCCAGGGTAATACCTGCAAAGAGAGGTTGTAGGAATGAGGATTGAAACGACTTACTGAAGCGCATTGAATCAAAATAGGTGTCAAGCGGAAGGGAAGAAGCATCCATAGCAGCTTCGAGATCATGTTTGCGAGTCTTCAAACGCCATCGTAGCATTCGCAATGCGTTCCAAATTCCTGCTGAGAAAATGGTTGGAAACAAAGTCGAAGGAGCACGTAGCGGGTCACCTATGGTCTTGATGGTTCCAGTCGATGGTGCAATCAAATCGGTTGCAGCATCCATCGATTTGAGTTGGAGTTGATCAACATCAAGCCAACGATGCAGGCTCGGATAGGCTGTGTGAAGGACGTGAAAACCAACGTCAACCGTGTGTGAACCCATGGTGGTGCATCGCATTCGACCTCCAGCCTTTTCGGACGCTTCGATGAGGGTACAGTCGTAGCCATGCCGTTCGAAAGCCCATGCTGCAGCGCATCCAGCAAGGCCTGCACCGACGATGATGGCTTTCATGGTCTCCCTCAAACAAGGACGTTCGCCATACCACCATCAAGGTGTAGGACTTGCCCTGTCAAGTTGTCTGGTGCATCGGTAAGGAGCCAGTACATGGCGGAAGCAGCCTCTTCCTTCTGACTGATTCGCTGTGTTGGTATCTTTTGCGATGCAGCATCACGCATAGCATCGCTTGCAAGAATCTTCGATGCCATCTTCGTATCCGTAAGTCCAGGAGCGACGGCGTTGATTCGAAGACCTCGACGTGCATAGGTTGCAGCAGCAGATCGTACCATGGCTTCAATACCACCTTTTGCGGCAGCAATGGCTTCATGATTCACAAGACCGAGTGAACCAGCAACACTGGATGTGAACACCATGCGTCCTTGGCCTTGGCGTAGCATGGCTTTACCACCAATGGACAATGTCAGGAAGGCAGAAGTCAGATTCGTAGTGATCACTTCTTCGAATGCATCCTGATTGAGAGCATGTGGTGGACGAATGACGATGGAGCCTACACAGTGCAGAATACCATCAATGTCGCCTTTTTCCTTGGCTGCATCGATGCACTGCTTTATGTCGGCTTCTTTGGTTGCATCCCCTACAGTCGTTGTATGTCCTTGGGACTTGAGTTGTTCCGCTTGTTCTTCACTTCGAACAAGGGCATGGATCGCATGACCGTTTTCGGTTAATCGTCCGATAACATCGGTAGCAATGTCACTGTTTCCGCCAATAATGAGGTAGTTCATGCCTCAAAAGAACCGCATTACCTTTTGAATCGCAGTTTTCAACCATAAACAAACAGCCTTTGAAAACAGAGGCTGCAGTAGCCACGCCATGAACGATGACGGGTGGCTCCAATCGATTCAGTCGGTTCATATCCTCGGTGCGGGACTGCGTAGTGATCGTCCTGCTCACCAAGCGTTTCATGATGCAGGACATCTCGGCTATCGAATGATTCCTGTTCATCCAAAGGATGCAGGAAATACGCTTCTTGGTCGTCCGATTCGCAGTGATCCATGGCAAAGCAATCATCCAGAATTGTTCGTCCTGTTCCTTTCTCCCGACCGTGCTATGGCATCACTTCGACAGTGGTTGCTTGAAGGACGTGCAATACCGTTCATTTGGTTGCAGCCAGGTGCAGAACGAGACGACGTCCTCGAGTTTCTTGTGGACGCCAACATTCCACACAGTCATGGGCGATGTTGGGTTGTGACCGTAACCGAAGGCAATCTGCCTTGCACGAACCAACTGGATGATGTTCCATGGTTTTTGCAAACGATGGCTCAGGATGGGAGCGAGTGTTCGTTGTGGCGAGCGTTTGAATCAGGGAGCGGGCATACGCTCAATGAACCACTGGAATGGGTTGGCGATTTGTACGATCTTCGTGATTCGGATGAAACAATCGCCCGATACATCCGATCTTTACAGCAAGAGGATGAGACGTTGAATGAGGCTGCTCATCGACTCTCGAGATAATCACAACGTCTGTTCAAGTTCGAAAATGCGGTCACGCAATCGTGCAGCCTCTTCGAAATCGAGTTGTTTGGCAGCTTCCTTCATTGCAGATTTTAGTTCGTTCAACAAATCCAATCGTTGTTCACGAGTGAGGTTTGATTTCACGTCATCTGGCTCATCATAAGTCAATTGGATTTTTGAATTTTCAATTGGAGTTTTTCTTTCAGATTGTGCCCAAGCACCAGCGCCAAGATTGAACTTCGAGGCCCAATCTCCGTCTTTTCGACCACCTTTCTTGGCGACAAGTCGACGGCTCCCATCTTTTGCAGTTGCCGTTCCTGCGATCAATTCATCCGCTTCTGCACCCATTTGTGGAAGGGCTTTGATGATTGTTTTCGGAACGATTCCATTCGCTTTATTGTGAGCATCTTGGCGTTGACGACGTTCGAGGGTCTGTTGTATGCTTGCTTCCATGGCGGGACTCATCCCATCAGCATAGAGCAGCACTCGACCATTCTCGTTTCGGGCAGCCCGTCCAATCGTCTGCAGGAGTGACCGTTCGTTTCGAAGGAATCCTTGACGATCCGCATCAAAGATGGCAACAAGGCTCACTTCGGGAATATCCAACCCTTCTCGAAGAAGGTTGATTCCAACCACAACGTCGATGTGGCCTATTCGAAGAGCGTTGAGAATTTCTGTGCGTTCAATGGTATCGATTTCAGAATGGAGGTGGTGCGATCGTACACCCATTCGATTGAGGTATTCAGCAACCTCCTCTGCGAACTTAATGGTAAGAACCGTGACAAGACAGCGTTCTCCCTTCTCAATGCGGAGATTGATTTCGGAGAGTAGATCTGCCACTTGTCCTTCAGTGGGGCGAACTTCGATGTTTGGATCGAGCAATCCAGTTGGCCGCAATTCCATCTTTGCAATACCTTGGATGGATTGAAGCAGTTCGTACATGGTCTCCGAATCAGGGTGCTTTTTCTTCTTCTCACCAGGGCGGGCTCCACCTGCAGAGGCAACGTGGTCCAGGCCGAGAGGTACCTTTTGTTTGGTGACCTCACAGAGGTGACGAAGTTCTCGCTCGCCCGGTGTTGCAGATACATACACCATCTGTGGAACCAGATGTTGGAATTCAGGCATCTTTAGTGGGCGATTGTCCGCAGCCGTTGGTAATCGGAATCCGTGTTCAATGAGGCTGTCTTTACGGGATTTGTCTCCAAAGTACATGCCACCAACTTGCGGAAGCGTGACGTGAGATTCGTCCATGATGACGAGGAATTTTTTCGGATCACCGTGGAACTGTCGAGCACATGCGGCGAAGAAATCCAATAGACAGTAAGGTCGTTCGCCAGGTTGTCGTCCATCAAAATGCAAGGAATAGTTCTCGATGGCTTGACAGTGACCAATCTCTCGCAACATCTCCAAATCGTATTGTGTACGCTGTTCAAGGCGATGTCGTTCAATGAATTTGTTCTGCATATCGAACTCAGTCAATCGTAGTTGAAGCTCCTCCTCAATGCTCTCAAGTGCCTGCTCAAAGCGTTCCTGACTGGTCATGAAGAACTCTTTGGGATGAATCCATGCTTCATCGAGGTCATCGAGCACTTCCCATGAAACAGGGTCGCAGACCTGTACGTGTGTAACCCCATCAAGATCGAAGCGAATGCGCAACGGGTCATCACGAGAAGGCATCCAGACATCGAGAACTTCACCACGGAGCCGGCATTCTCCACGAGAAAGGTCGGTTGTAGTTCGTGTGTATTGCAATCCTACTAATTCTCGAACAAGATCCTGTGGATCGATTTCTTGTCCCTTGTGAACACGTGCATGGTGCTCAAGGAACGTTTCAGGTGGGTTGAGACCATAGATGCAGGAAACGGACGAGACGATGACGCAATCGGGTCTGCTGACGAGACTTGCAACCGCAGCAAAGCGTTCCTGTTCAATACGTTCGTTGATGGACATTTCTTTGTCGATGTACAGGTCACGCTTTGCGAGGTAGGCTTCGGGTTGGTAGTAGTCGTAATGGGATACGAAGTATTCAACAGCATTCTCTGGGAAGTAGCCTGCAACTTCATGATACAATTGACGAGCAAGCGTCTTGTTGTGACTGAGAATCAGGGTTGGAATGTTGAGACGTTCAATCATGTTGGCCATGGCAAAGGTCTTCCCACTGCCTGTAACTCCCAGGAGAATGCATCGCTCTTGTCCATTTTCCAACTGTTTGACAAGTTCTTCAATCGCTCCAGGTTGATCGCCTGAGGGTTCGAACTCACTGTGCAAGCGAAACCGCTTCACAGATGGGTGCAAATGCTCCATTGCTGCCCCTTCAAGAGCTTTTGAAAGATCAAAAGGATCACGTTCGACCAAGTCAGAATCATCCACTTCTTGGTCTGCGACGTGCTCAAACGCACCGTCATCATCCCAAGCCTCGGTCATGGTTGGGCTTCGCGCCAACCCTTGATGAAGATGCGTCTAAGGCAAATAGAGTCCGCCATTGGCGTGTAGAACGGCTCCAGTGATGTACGCAGCATCGTTACTCAGCAGGAATGAGACAATGGAAGCCATGTCATCGCCCGTTCCAATGCGCTTCAAAGGAACTTCTTCGATACGCTGTGCACGCTTCGAATCTGAATCACCTGCAAGAATGTCGGTATCGACATAGCCTGGAGCGAGGACGTTGACACGCTTTCCTTCCGGACCTACAGCGAGCGCAAGCGAACGTGCCCAGGTACTGAGTGCAGCCTTTGAGGCAGCATAATCGGCACCATGAGGAGATCCTCTGGTAGCCAACTGGGAACTGACCACGACCATGCTCGCATGTGGTGCAAGATGAGGTTGAACAACTTTCCAGACGTTGACAGCACCTTCGAAGTTGGCTTTCATGGTTCGACGCAGGTCATCGAGTTCCATTTCTGCAGCAGGAACACGATCGTATCGCCCATGATTGAGTACGAGAGCATCGATTTTTCTGTTCATCCAGGCATGAATGCCAAGCAATCCGACCTCGCCTTCATCGGAACAGTCGACCTTGACGGCCAATGCATCGCCGCCAGAGTTGCGAATCTCATCGACAACCATTTCAGCAGGTTTGGATGAGGAATTGTAGGTCAGCAGAACATCGTAGCCATCTCTAGCAAGTCGATGACTAATTGCGGCACCAATACCACGACCACCGCCAGTGACAAGTGCAACAGGTCGAGAGGTCATGACTTGCCCACTGTGAAGGTATTCATCAATTCATTGCAAGAATTGAGCCAATTGAGGTGGCTGCCATCCTTCTGGTTTCAGCACTTTACCGTCTTCTCGGCGTATGACTTTACCATCTACAAGTTTGGCCATATTGCTTCGATGCACCTCATTGAAGGCATCATCGTAGATGTCCTGCATACCGTGGTTGATGATGGTTCCAGCAAGGATGTAGCCGATGTCTGCTAATGCGTCAAGGACTTCAACGAGATCACCTGCACGAGCAGCCTCTGCGTATTCTTGGACTTCTTCGGTCAGGAGCTTAATACGCAGTTCGATGAGTTCGTCAGGACCAAGACCAGGCGCATCGAGTTTCGGAATTTCAAAGGCTTCATTGAATTCAAGCAAGGACTTGACAATTGGGTTCATGAACCAACTTCAGCCTTCACGGCTCTTCATGGTTCTCAATGCCCATGCTCAAGCAAGCCTGCTGCATCTGCGCCAGCCAGAACCAGCACCATGCCAACAGCACCGATCAGGACATAGAACAACGCTGTTCGACCAGTTTCAGGGTTATGGATGTCTGGAAGTGTGTCAACTGCTGCGACGTAGAGGAACGTACCTGCCGAGAACAACATGGCAAGACCGATGATGTGTGTTTCCAAATCGGAGAGAGCAAAGTATGCCAACATCATCATGATTGGAGTCGCAAGTGAAAAGATGACAACATCTCGAATTGAATCCTTACGCTCTTTACGCTCATGCATCGAGAACACACCAAGACTGAAGGCAGCAGGTGCTCGGTGAATGAGCACTGCGATGGCTACTGTTGCAGTCAGGGAGACACTTCCAGTGGCAGCAGCCGCTCCAATGGCGATTCCATCGGTAGCAGAATGCAGAGTAAGCCCGAGAACGAGACGCCAACCAGAATCGCTGTGGTGGACGTGACCATGTCCGTGATGATCGTCATGATCGTGGTGCTCTTCATGAACAGCATGACCAATTCCCGCACCTTCGAGTACAAACATCAGTAAGAACCCTCCAAGAATCGCGCCACCAAGCAACAATCCTGAGGCGTGCTCATCGTGCTCATCCTCTTCTGAATGCCCAACGGATGAAATGGCTGTTTCAATCTCTTCGAGAGCAGTTGTTGCGTTGATGAGTCCTTCTTCGTATTCTTCGATTGCATGTCCAACTGTTTCTTTCAAGCCTTCGCCCTCATCTTCATGCTCGTCTTCACCGTGCTCTTCTTCGTCATGCTCATCCTCATCACCGTGGCCATCGTGTGAAAGGAGACCTTCGATCTCCTCAATGGCCTCCGACTCGTTCACTTCTCCATGGTTCAATTCGAGGAACACCAAAGCGATGGAACCGGCCAAGGCCTCGTCGTTCTCCTCGTGCGAATCACTGGATGCGATTTCATACCCTTCAGGGATAACAATCAGCATGGCGGATGCAATAATAATTCCAGATGCAATGGCAGTGATCATTTTCAGACGCTCTGGGTTGTCTTTCATTTTTGAAAAAACAGGGAGCAGTCCGGCGATTAAGGCTACGATTAGGGTGAGTCCAGCGTACAGAATTGGTGCAGAAGACATGCCCATCCCTCAATTAATACATATTTGAAAACTGTTATTAATTTCGGGTCAGTCGTAATGGTATGAGTCGTGTCCTATCGTTCAGCACAGATGATGCATTTGCAGATCAATTATCGAGGTTGATTCAAGATTCTGGTTATTCAAATCGAAGTCTTTTCCTCAGGGATGCAAGTTTACATTTTGCAGAAGCAAAGCAACGTGGGTCGATTGAAACCATGGACAACGAGATTGTTCTGGAAGGAACGATGATCATCTATTATCAGCATGGAATCGAAAGTAAACTGATGGAATTGCGTCATTCACACGAGCTTGAA
>JAPOIF010000040.1 GCA_029979085.1 Methanobacteriota archaeon
AACAAAAAATACGTCATAATCTCAAATCACCTACCTGACCCTGAGCGAGCTCCTTCCCGGAGGTTTCTCAGAATCGCATGTGCTTCGGCTCTCGTCGTTGGGTGATGGAAACCTTCACCGTCCGAGGACTCGGGTTCCAACGCCGTTCCCACCGACGCAAGCAACTCACCCACTCACCTCCCCTATATCAAGATACCCGACTCGAATCGGAAGAAAAATGACGGACTGCAAGCCAAATTAACCGAAAAAATGGATTTGGAACTCAAGATTCCCAAAAGGCGCCAAGTTTCGGTTGTTCGACTTCATCATCAACAACAGTCGTTTCAACCACAACAGTCTCTTCAACACTGACTTCGTTCGATGAATCATCGTCTGAAAGAAGTCCGAATGCGACTTGTAATTGCTGGGCAAAATCAGAATCCTTCTCCATCCCATCAAAGAATGCAAGTTTGACGTACGTTCCTTTGTACAGATATGAGAGATCTAAGCCGGTATGCATACGAGTTCTGTATTCGGTAGGCTGGTCATCAGTTCCCCAAGAAGCGGTCGTACGCTCGTGACTCCTAATTGCCAAATTAAGCGATTTACCATTTACGTGCTCTAAGTACAGAGGTTTAGAATGAAATTTGTGTTTCTTGGTTAACGTTTTTCCAACCGTATCAAACACAATCTTTGGACGCCGACCGTCAGCCTTTCGAAGGAGATAATATCCAACAGAGAACATGATCAAATATGGTATTACTGTTTCGAAACCACTCAATTCTTGGAAGTACTCCGAATCCGGGTGAATGAGTTCAACATATCGAATCGAGTTTGTGGAGTAACGAACGACTGAGATATACTCCATACCACCCTCCGGTTGGACGGCATACAAGTCTTCACCGCTAAAGGGGTGACTTCCATCTGCATACGTCAAATTCTCAGAGGCTTCACTTCGATCATCACACCAATTTGGCAGTTGATTGTACATCCAGTAATGGCCAACCTCATCGAGATTCCAGTCTCTGTCAAAACTTGCTGAACGTACGTAGACCCAACAATCGTAGAAGTCACCATAATCATATCCAAAGACGACAAATTTCTCGTCGGCATCCATGTACTCCCATCGAAATTCTTGCCATTCACTATCGTATTCGAAGGAGAATCGGAAATGTTGTTCTGCAACCTCCATATCAGAAAGAGATTCTGAGAAGGTTGAATACTCATCGCTACAGTAAATCGTTTCATCTCCAAATTGAACTTCATCAGCATCGCCACAGATAGATTCAGGATTTGGCAGGATGAGCTCGTCAATTCCTGCAAACAGTGCTGTTAAGCACATTCCAAGACCGAAAAGCCCCATCAAAACATATCCAATCAATTCATCGAGGCCTAAAACCTTCGAGGGAGCCAAAGTAACAATGTTTCCTTCGGTTCGAATTGTGTAATCGAGATCTTCATACGCCCAGATGATGTGTTCGTCTGAAGAGCGCATATCAAAACCTAGAACATGGAGTATTTCAAAAGTCAGCCTACATGCAAGCAAAAGCTAGCGCAATCTCTTCCGTTAATGCGGATTACTCAGCACCGAAGAATTGTCGGAGCATTGGATGCATTTCCATGGCCTGTTCCTTCTGAATTTGCTCATAGGTACGCAGGATAATACCAACAGCCAGCAAGAGACCTGTACCGGTCGCATTACCAACCGTACCGAGGAGATCGGCACCGGCAGCAAGTAAACCTACGAAAGCACCGGAGAAGTAGGTAACCGGTGGAATGTAGTTCTCGAGAATCTTCTCCAAAACCTTCGGATTCTTACGGAAACCAGGAATCTGCATACCCGTTCGTTCAATCTGCTTGGCAACGTCCTTGGTACCCATGTTGGTGGTATCAATCCAGAACTTCGCGAAGACCATCGAACCAACCGTCATCAAAACCACGTAGAAGACCACGTGGAGCATGATTTGACCAAGACTGTGGCCAAACATGTCCGATTGTTGATTCAACAACGGAATCAGCCAATCGTTGACACCAGCCGGCATGGAAGCATACCAGGCAAATCCACCTGATGCTGTCGTTTGACCGGGCTCATAGGTTCCGATATAATCCGACATCGAGAACCATCCCTGCCGACCTAAGATCGGCGTCTGAGACATCGTCGGATGGCTCCAGAACAAGAGCGAGAACATGTTGACGTTTGCGAGCAAAGCAGCCATCAAAATGACCGGAATGTTCGATGCGTAAACCAATCGAATTGGATACTTACCACGATGACCACGAACCTTTCCGTGGGTCAATGGCAATTCGAGCTTGCTCGATTCAGCATAGGCAACAACGAGGAAAACGATGATACTTGATACAAGCGCAATCACTGCATTCGGATGCGTCGCATCACCCAGCAGAATCATTTCGAATCCATTGAGTGAAATCATTTCTCCATTCGTCGCCGTCCTGAACATATAGAAAATCATTGGAAGCGTACCTGCTGGCGGGTTTTGGACGGAGTAGGCCATACCAGCTGTAGTTGGTAGTGGAGAGAGCGTACCGACGAATGTCGATTGTGCAACACCTGCAGCGATGAAGAGCGACATACCGGATCCGATACCCCACTTGCTCACCAATTCGTCAAGCAAGAAGACGAGGTACGAACCTGCAAACAATTGAGCGACGATTACGAAGTTTGCCCAACCAATTCCGTACTCATCGATGAGGAATTCGGAAGGGTCGAGGAAACCGTACGTTTGTGGAATCGATTCAATTGGAATCATAATCAAAACGAGGAGTTTCTGCACGCCTTGGTACATGGCCTTGTCTTCACTGTTGGTCAGGTCAAGACGAATGATTTTCGCACCAGCGAACAGTTGCATGATAATGGAACCTGTAACGATAGGACCAATACCCAAGTGCATGATTGTACCTGATGCGCCAGCCATGATGGAACGGAATCCACTGAACAAGTCCATTGCTTGGCCGCTGAGTCCGTAGAGCATGACGTTGGTCATAGCGAAGTAGATGATGAGAACGAAGGTTGTTGTCCACATCTTCTCACCGAATCGAACGTGACGGTCAGGCTTGGTAATGGCCGGATAGACGTCAACGAATCGGCTGAGTGCGTACAAACGGCTGCTTTGATCTCCACCCCACATGAAACATGTGAGGATGGCTGCAGCACCGAAACCGAGCAGCAGTACACCCACAAGGAGGAATCCGACTGCTTCATCGTACCCACCCCATTTCTCTGGGCGGCAATACCACACAGCGATGAAGACAAAGATCAACCAACCGTAGAGTTTCGCATAGCGACCAATGATTGGAAGTTGCTTCATCGAGGCAGGCAGGTCACGTTGGAAACATGCCATGACATATGCAACGTGAGCAACTGCGAGAACGATACCAAAAATGGCTGCGTCACGGGCTGCTCCTTCGCCTTGAAGTTCATCCCACTGCCAGTAGAAGAGAAGACCGAAGTAAATTACACCAGTGAGAACAACACCGATTGGTACTGGCTTGTGTTTCATTCAGAGACCTCCTTGTTCACTCTTCTTCCCATTCGTCCCAGTCATCACCATCTTCGAGATTGATGGTTCCACCTGCGGCTTCGACCTTTTCGATTGCTGAAGCGCTTGCGTTTGCGACTGTGATGGTCATAGCAGCGTTGATTCGGCCAGATCCGAGAAGCTTGTCAATGCCAAGTTCTCCGAGATTAATGCTGTCCTTTCCTTCTGCCATGCCTTCAAGTTGGCTGACGTTGCAAGTCACGTGTACGTTGCGTAGCGAAGGGTGACGGTTGAAGCCGTGCATACCCCAGTGACCTGGCATGTACTTGATTCGAGTCATGACACGATGCTTGTTCATACCTGCATTTCCACGGCCACCACGCTTTCCAGCGCCGCGACCGGCTTTCTTTCCACGACCATGGTATCGGTTTCGTCCACGGTGCTTGTTTGCTTTTGTACCCATCATATCACCTCAAATCATTCTCTCAACGAGTGCCTTGATGTCATCGCCTCGAGAACCGAGAGCGCCACCAACGACGTAAGATCGCTTGATACCGCCCCAACCCTTTGCGCCTCGAGGAGGGTGCAAACGGAAGACACGCTTCAAACCTGGAACATCCTTGACGGTTGCTTCATTGTTGACAATGGCTTTGGCGAAATCGCCAATGGTCTTGTAATCGGTTGCCTCTGCAACGATTGCATCGGTCAATGGTGCATCACCAGGCATTCGTCCACGCTCAGAAAGCATGGTTTCAACGGTCGCAAGGTCTGCATTGCCCCACGTGATGTAGTCCTTGGCCTTGCGAAGCATTCCGATGTACTGGTCGTTCTCAGGAATGATGACCGCATGGTTGACCTTGGTCAAGTTGAGGTAATCCATTGTTTCACGAATGGATCGCTCAACACCAACATTACTTCGTGCTCGAACTACGATGAAACTCACTTCAAAACCCTCCCAGTGTTGATGAACAAGCGTTCTCGCTGTTCGTTGCTAATACGAGTTGTGTTTAATGTTTTGAGTGCATTAAAGGTAGCAGCAGCGTAATTGATGGTTGTTCGGGTTTGTCCCTTGGTTCGAGAAAGAACGTCGGTTACACCAGCAAGTTCGAGAACCTTCTTTCCGGTTTCACCGATAACCAGACCCTTACCCTTTGCTGCAGGCATCAATGTGACACGAGTCGAAGCTGAGCGGCCGTTGACCTTGATTGGAACCGAGGTACCAGGACCTGCAGATGATTCCCAAGAGCCGTTTCCACGTTGTACGCTGATCAAGTTCAACTTTGCAGCAACGATAGCCTTCTGGATGGCATTGGATACTTCCTTCGCCTTTGCCATTGCAAGTCCGACGTAGCCATTGCGGTTACCGACACAAGCCATGACATTGAATCGAACACGTCGACCACTGTCGGTCATTCGCTGAACCATATTGACGTTGATGATTTCGTCTTCCAATTCAGGGAGAAGTGCATCAATGATTTCGACTTCGCGGATTGGTAGTCCACTTGCAAGAGCTTCCTCGTATGTAGTGATGAGGCCTGTAAAGACCATGTTACCGAGTCGTGTACGAGGCGTCCAGTTGCGGAGATTGCTGATTGCAATCGATTGAGCGCTACGACGTCCTCGGCGGCCACCGGTTTCTTCAGTTTCTTGTGGAGCATAAGCAAGGATCATACCTGGAGCTTGCTTCATGTCAATTGTTTCTTCTTCTGTCATCAGTATGCCCCCTCGATGGATGTTTTCGTTGTTTCAACCGCACCTGCAATCTTGTCGTCGATGTGTGCGCCGTTGATTCGGTCGTCATCAGGAAGAATTTCTTCGCTGTGAGGAACGTTCAGGCCGGCCTCGACCATACCACGAAGTGCTGCGAATACACGACTACCTGGTGTGCTTGCAGCAAGTCCGATGTCAAGGACTGCGTCTTCATGTCCAGCAGCGAGAGCTGCCTTTCCGAGTGCATATCCTACGAGATAGGATGCTGGAACGGATTTCTTGGACATGTTGTCTGGCCATGAGAATTTCTTGACCAAATCATTGCCTGTAACGTTGAGAGCGACTTTGTCACCTTCAGCAGCCCAAGTAACCAATTGGCAGGAGGTACGTGTGTTTGAGACACGAACAACTGCACGCGGTTGTTGGCTTCGTAGAAGTCGTAGACGTCGGCGATAATCAGTAAGTCCAGCCTTACGTCGTCGTAGAACAGATCGTCGTCGGTTTCCTTGCATCAGTTGTCACCTTCCTTGAGAGATACGCCTTCCATGGTCATTTGAGAACGCATGTGGGCAATGGAACGATAGGAACCACCCTTTGCTTTGAGGTAGTAACGTCGGTACTGCGAAGGCGTAATCTCATCAGCCTCTCGCAAATCTTTGAGCGCACGTCGCTGAGAGCGAATGGTTCGCATCCAACGGTTCTTGCGAGGGTTACGAGCGTTTGCGGTACCCATTCGCTTTCCTTGACCCTTCTGTCGACCCTTACGTCGCTGTTCTTGGCGAGAACGTGCTCGAACACGAGAGGTTCCTTTGACAGCCTTAGCACGGATGAGTCCTTCTTCGATGAATTCACGGATGTCGTCTGCTTGGACGGAGGATGCGACCTCATCGATGTAGTCTGGATTGATCCAAACACGGTTTTCACCGCACTTGAGAATCTTTGCAGCAAGACGCTTTTGGTTTGTAAGTTGCATCAGACATTCCTCCTTCGGTTCAAGATACGAATCCCCAATTCATCAGCACGAGCGTGGATGTTCTCTCGCTTTCGGCCACCAACGGTTCGACCGATTCGAGCAGCTTGGGTTTCTGGATCAATGGATTCCAAGTCGTTGAGGTTGTGAACCATGACTTCTCGGAAGCCAGATGGGTGGAGACCACGTGCGGATGCAACCTTACCGTGTCCAACTCGAACGAGGGAACCTCGATACTTGAAGTTGCGACGTTGCTTGTTGTCCATACCGTGTGGAGCACGCCATCCAGATCGAGACAATCGCTTGTATCGGAACCATTCGGTTCGACGGAAGGATGGTGTCTTCTTCTTCTGAGCAGCACGGAGTGCGAGTGCTTCTTGTGTTGCTTCATCGAGAACAGGTTTTTGCTTAGCAACGTGGACTTCATCCTCGTCATCATCCCAATCATCATCGTCTTCGAAGAAATCATCTTCTTCTTCAGCATCATCAGAGGATGCTTCGACTTCTTCAACAGGCGCATCGTCTTCCTCAGCAGCACCTACGAGGCGCTCAATGAGATCTGCCTTCTTTCCAGAGACAGGTAGGCCTTGCTCTTTGAGCAATTCCTTGAGTTCAGCTACAGTCATATTTTCATAATCGTCTGCCATCGTTCATCACTCCTTGCTGAGACGGTAAATCCCGTCTTGGAAAACACGTCGATCTCGCTTCTTGACCGTGGTACAGCGCTCAATGTTTGCTGCTGTTTGGCCAACGAGTTCCTTATCGATTCCTGAAACTGTAATCTCAACCTTGTTCGTGACTTTTACATCAACTCCAGGCAAGATGTCTGCGGAACGTGGAACTTTTTCACCAAAGTAGTTGTTGACAACAAAGTTCTGTCCTTGGACAGCCAGTGTCATTGGGAAGTGAGAGTAGAAGGCCTTCAAGTGGTAGGTGAATCCATCAGTTACGCCCTTGACCATGTTGTTCAGGTGAGCATTCCAGGTACCTGCCATAGCCTTGTCCTTGCGTCGTGGCAAGTCGGTTCGTACCATGAGACCGCCGCCATCTTGGAGGATCTCGACTCGAGACGATACGAAGGCTCGTGAGAGGGAACCGTTTGGTCCAGCGATGGTGACGACGCCATCTTCGCTGAGTGTGGCAGTAACGCCTTCAGGGATGGTTACGTTGTGTTCGATTCTGTCGATTTTTACCATGCTTTTCACCTCAATATACGTAGGCAAGCAACTTGCCACCAATGCGGGCGTCCTTCGCATCGTAGTGGTTCATGACGCCGGAATTGGTCGTCAGAATGAGAAGACCAAAGTCCTGAGCAGGGAGATAGCGTGTCTCCCACTTTTCGAATTCTTGTCGGCGAACGCTGTGTCGTGGCTTGACGGTACCGCATCGGTTGATGGTTCCGCGAAGTTGGACGACAAAGGCGTCACCTCGGCCGTTCTCAACACGGGAGTACTCTCCAATGTAGCCTGAAGACTGCATAATGTTGAGAACGTTTCCAAGTAGTTTGGAAGCAGGAGTCAATTCGACATCGAATTTTCCAGCTTGTTCTGCGTTGTAAATCTTGACGAGTGCGTCGTTTAATGGATCAAATTGCATTCATAATCACCTCAGTTCATCTTTTTGAAACCGATTTCGTTTCCAACATCGCGGAAGCACTGACGGCACAGGCGTAGCCCATGTCGTCGAATCATTCCTCGACGTCGCCCACATCGGCGGCATCCAATCGTTCGTCCCATGTATTCTCCATGATCTCGTGCCATCTTCATTCCTCCATGATCTTAATTCCAAAGTTCGACTTGAACCATTCCATCGACTCGTCTCGAGACACGCCGTGGCTCTTGCCTACCTTGCTCTTCGCCTTTCGGCGTCGGCTGATACGGTGGCCTGGTCGCTCAAGAACGACGTTGATGTCCATACCGTAGATACCGATGTCTGGATCGTACTTTTGCTCAGGGAAATCCGTGTAGTCACGAATTCCGAAGGAGAGGTTTCCTTGCGCATCGAAATTCCAGCTTGGGATGGTGTTGTCTCGTACCCAGAAGGCGTTGGTCAAGAATTCCTTGATGGACTCTTGGTCACGCATGGTCGAGCGGCACCCAATAGGTGCTCCTTCACGTACCTTGAGGTCACGGTTTTGGATCTTACCAAGCGTTCGCTGTGGGCGAACACCAGTGACCATTTCGAGAACGTTCTCAGCGTTGACCAATCGGTCACCACCTTCGCCAACACCGATGTTGACGCAAACCTTCGTGATTCGAGGAACACTCATTGGATTGACGGTCTCGCTCAAGCCTTCACCTCCATAGCAGGAATACTTGCATCGCCAACAGCGAAGACATTGACTTCTGTTGTACCGAACTCTTCGAATGCAACTTCGTTTGGCATGCTCGAGCGCTTAACGATGCGCTCCTTCATGAATGCCGTCTCACCCACGTGTGTACCACCGATGAGGTAGCATCGAACGTCCTCGACGAATGCAATGTGCTCGAGAACGGTTTGATCCGGCAACGAGATTTTGAGTGAATCTCCAGTGCTGAACTCCTTAGCATCATCGACAATCATGTTTCGACCGTCGTGGAAGTTGAGTTGGGTTTTTCCTCCCTTGACCGTTGTCTTCCCTTCGATTCGAACAAGCTTCCAAGCGGCTTCTTCTGCGGAGATCTTGACATAGCGTAGACGACCATTAGCATCGAGCATGCATCGGAAGTGCTCGTCTCCGAGTGAGAGTACGTCCATGAGACCAACACCACGACGGGTGTCTTTGCATACACGTCCATCGACCTTGATGAGTTCATTGTGAACGATGAATCGAACTTCACGAGCGCTCTGTGCACGTCCAAGGACATCACGAACGATCAAGTTGACCGGCATGCAACGCTCGAGACTGTGGCCACCAGGGCTTGGGCGTGTGACCCAAACGGTGGTCTTTCGTGGAAGAGGCCAGCTTCGTGGCATGGCCAATCGCTTCAAGTGACTGCTGCTACCCATATTCTTCAACTCCTATCCTCGGTCAACTTTTGCATTCGCAACTTGTCTGTCTCGTCAAGTTTGACGACGACGACGTTGGAGGCATGGACCGGAACTGCCTCTTCTCTGTTATCGGACTTGGATTGTTTTGCACCTTCGATGAGGATTCGACCTTTGTCAGCATCGATTCCGATGACTGGGCCTGTAAGTGGCTCTGCCTTGCGCTTACCACCGTGTCGCTTACCACCGTGAGAGAAATCTCCACGAATGACACGAACGGTATCACCTGCTCGAACGGTAACGGATCGAACACCTGCGAATCGCTCATCAGGCTTGTCGAGTTGCAATCGTGCTGAAACTCGCTTGCGCTTGGTGTGCATGGACGCGTTGTATTGCGCCTTGCGCTGCTTTCCTGGTTTACTTGACTTGACCATTCTTCTTCACCTCATACAATTTGCTTCGCTGTCGCAGCGATACGAGGCCAACGTTCTGCAGCCTCACGGGAAACTGGCCCTTTGATATCAGACCCTTGGACTTCACCTTTGAGATTGGTAATGACGCAAGCGTTGTCTTCGAATTGAACCCACGTACCATCAGCACGACGGAATGGGCGTCGCTGTCGGATGATGACAGCGTTGAACATTTGACGGCGGGTATCTGGTGTACCTTTCTTGACCGAGACCTTGGTCATGTCACCGACGCCACCAGCAGGGTATCGACGCATGGTTCCACCGAGCTTGATGACGTTAACGATTTGGACGATCTTAGCGCCAGTGTTGTCTGCGACGTGCAATCGTGCCATGGTCGGAAGACCACGTGTTTGTCGACCTGCAATTCCACGCATCAGGCTTCACCTCCAGTCTTTTCGATAACACAGAATGAAACCGTCTTGGAAAGAGGGCGGCATTCCATGACACGAACGGTGTCGCCAATTTCGACTTCACCGATGCAACTTGGAAGGTGTGCGCTGAGAGCACTTGTTCGCTTCTCAAATCGCTCGTACTTCTTCATGTATCGAACGTTGTTTCGCTCGATGGTAATCGTCTTCTGCATACCAACACCGGATACTACACCTTCGAACATCTGTCCACGTAGGCGTAGGCTTCCATAGAATGGACAGTTTTGATCGCCATCCCA
Organism: Methanobacteriota archaeon; assembly: GCA_029979085.1. GTDB lineage: Archaea > Thermoplasmatota > Poseidoniia > Poseidoniales > Poseidoniaceae > MGIIa-L2. The sequence goes on from JAPOIF010000040.1 coordinate 10,261, forward strand.
TTCACCAGTAGGTGTTTTTACGTCAATTCCAATTTTTCGCATGTTCATGCCTCCTTGTAGTTGCGGCTCATTCGGTCTTCTGGTCGTTGCCGCAAGGACGACCCGGAAAGGACGGTAGTTCCGTCGTTGAGTGTAAATTGAATCGATGCCTTGCCAAGAACGCGCTCGTGGCCGTTCTCGACGATGGTCACCGTCTTTTGTGTCTCATCGATGACGTTTCCTGAACGTCCGGTGAGCGTTGGATCTGTGGATTCAACAACGGTCAACAGTTGACCAATCCAGGTTGTGTTCATGTCCGTCATTTATCTCACCTCCACATTGAATCCATTGTTTCGTAGTACATTTGCTGCCTTCTTTTTGTGATCGCCTTGAAGTTCAATGATTCGACCTTTGACAGTTCCCCCGGCAGCGCATTTGTTCTTGAGTAGTTTTGCTAATTCGTTGATGTCGATTGCGACGTCGTCAATCCCTTCCACTTTGGTTACGATTTTTCCGTATCTCCTTCTATCGGTGGACAAGATTGCTCGTTGTTGTTCCTTTGCAATTTCTTGGCAGATGCAGAGTTCGTCTGGTAGACCACATACACCACAAATTGCCGCCATAGTCGTTCATCACCTCGTGTTCATTCAGTTGTCCCCTAGATGGGTCTTGATTCGTGCAATGCTTCGTCGAGTTGCCTTGTAGGCGCCCATATTGGATGGGGTTCCACCAAGCGCTTTCTCGGCTTGCAATTGGAGAAGTTCGTCTTGCAACTCGATCAATCGTGCCTCAAGCGCTTCACGGCTCATGGCAGAGATGTCTCGGTTTCGGACGTGACTCACTCTTCCACCTCCTCAGCAGGAGCTTCTTCGCCTTCTTCACCCTGGGCTTCTCGAATCTGCAATTCCTCATCGGAGAAGATGGAGATTTCGTGTGGGAGACGAACGTCCTTGCGCATGATTTCAACGGTAACACCGATGGTTCCGAGTTTGCGGACGGCAACAGCGTATCCCTTGTCCATGTGCTGGAGTGCAGTTTCACCACAGTACTTGACGTGCCCCATGATGAACTTCTGAGTGCGGTTTCGAGAACCTGTGAGTTTTCCAGCGACGGTGACGATGACACCACGTGCGCCCTCAGACATGATGTTCTCGGCAGCACTGTTTCCAGCACGGCGGTAGTACCATCCACGTTCAAGGGAAGATGCAATCCATTCTGCCATAACCTGAGCGTTGAGGATGGAATCCTTCTGCTTGATCTCTTCAACCTTGAGCTGAGGGTCGAACAAGTCGAACTCGCTCTTGAGTCGACCTTCAAGTTCTTTGATGATCTTCCCTTTTCGTCCAATGACGAGACCTGGCTTGACAGCGTGAACGGTAACTTCAGTACCGTTTGGTGTACGCTTGATGTCCAATCCGCCGAAACCAGAGCGCTTGGTGTTCTGCATCAAGAATTCCTTGACGAGATGGCGCTCGACGTTTCGGTCGACAATTGCTTTGATTGTACTCTTCTTACCTGCCATGATTGTTCACCTCAGAAGTCATCCTCCAACTCATCGTCGGTTGCGGTGAAGTCTTCGAGGAAAATCTCGAGGTTCACCTGGTAGTGGTTGCTTGGTGTTGCTCGGCCACGGGCACGTGGGATCCATCCTCGTCGGATTTGTCCACGGTGGGCTGCAACGTGTGTGATTTCCATGTCTTCTGGTTCGACATCGTCGTATTGGTGACGAGCGTTCTCCATAGCACTCTGAATGAGTTTGATGAAGGCACGGCTTGCCTTGACCGGGTATCGGCCAGGTCCAACCTTCCCTTTTCGGTGTCCAACCATCGAAGGACCAGATCGCTTTCGACGCTTGTTTCCACTACCCAATCGGTAGGGGACAGCAGTAGCCTTACGACGGATGTCTGCACGATCGGAATCGATGAGGAGAACTTCGTTAAGGAAGTTGATTGCTGATCCAGCGGTCATGCCTTTGATAGCACGAGCGACTTCGAAACAGTGCTTGACGTGCATGTCAACATTGACAGCCCGAGCAGTTGCGAGTCGGCTTCCTTGGAGAAGTTGTGTGTAGCCACGTTGAGGGAGTTGTCGACGCTTTGTTCGACGGTCCATGTTTCGCTTGTTGCTCATCATCTTCACCTCACTTCAATGGTACGTGCTTCGATGAACGGGTAGCACCAACACCCGGCCCACTGTGGGCAACTCCACGACGTGTGATTGCGAATTCACCGAGGTAGTGACCAATCATCTCAGGTTTGACATCGACCTCAACAAAGTTCTGGCCGTTGTGAACTGCGATGGTCTTACCAACGAATTCTGGGAGAATAGGCATATCTCGTCGATGCGTTCGGATCGTGTTTGTCTTGCTTCGCTGAACACGGTCACGGAACTTCTCGTTCTGTTCGGAAAGTCCACGAACGATTGAGCGTCGGACACGAGCAGGGAGAAGGCGAACAAGATACTCATCCGCTCCTTCTTCAGGGAACATTGGCATGTTGTTCAGCGTTTCAATGTCGTATCCACGGTATGTGAATTCCTTCTTCTGACGAGCCGTTGTGGTCGAAAGTCGCTTACGTGCCTTTCGTCGGCTAGCCTTTGGGGTCATGAATGACTTCTTCTTCTTACGTCCCATACATCAACACCTCATACTCGCTTGCCGCGACCTCGTCCCGTGCGGCGTGGGGCAATCAAACCAACCTTGGCACCTGGAGGGGTGCTTCGGGCAACAGAGTTTGGTCCGTGGACAGCCTGGTGGTTTCCACCACCGTGTGGGTGATCCACAGGGTTCATGGCAACACCGCTGACATGCGGGAAGAGTTTACCACGAGCCTTGGCCTTGTAGTGAGCAGCACCTGCAGTTCGCAGAGGCATTTCGTCACGGCCATGACCAGCGAGCACACCGATGGTGGCTCGACAGTTACCTGATAGTTCCTTGAGGGAACCAGATGGCATTCGAATACGAACCTTGTCGCCAAGCTTGGCTTCAACAATACATGAGTTTCCAGCAGAACGAGCAACTTTGCCGCCATCGCCAGGTCGAAGTTCGACGTTGTTGATGGCTGTTCCTTCAGGAATTTCCGAAAGTGGAGTGATGTTTCCTGGTCGCAGAGAGACATTGTCACCAATAGCAATCTTGCTACCGATAGCAACTCCTTCTGTTGCAACAACAAGCGTTGTGTCACCGTCTGGCAACTTTACACGTGCCAATGGTGCCGTGTGGACAGGAGAGTGAACCAATTCGGTAACCTCACCAACCACATCCATCTCTCGTGGCATTTTGTTTGCACCAGGGAATCGGTGACTTGACACACGATACCGTGGTGATGATCCTTTGCGCTGTGCACGAATTCTCTTACCCATAATTCCTCCCCTCATAGTGCTCCTAGACGCATTGCAGCGTCTTCAGCG
>JAPOIF010000041.1:0-4159 GCA_029979085.1 Methanobacteriota archaeon
ACCTAAAGTAGCACCCAGAACTCTGAGAATCGCAGCTTCATCATCGGTAACGATCGAATCTTCGAGAGCGGTCTCAACCAATTGCAGGTAAAGTCGGTTTGCCGTGGTGTCTGCGAGCATAAACGCAGGACTGAGCGATGGGTTTTAGTATTACTCGTCCCACCCCTATGTATTACAATTGTATGACGTTTTGCATTACACTTATATGCCCAGCAGTATTACCACTGACAACGAGGGAGCAAGATGAGCGGCCAAAGCACACTCACATCGATTCGACTCGATGCGGACACGTTGCAGGGTTTGGACATGCTCATTGGCCAAAACGGATTGAACAATCGATCCGATGTCATACGACTTGCAATACAGCAACTCCTCCACGGACAAGCAAAACTTCCTGGAATGAAGAGTGTTCGAATTCCTATCGGACGACAGATGGAGCGTCATCTTGCTTCACTGTACGAACTCTATGCCGTATCTCACGAGCAAGCCGCCTCCGAGGGCTTGCTCCTTTACACACAGAAGAAATTGGCTGAGGCCAAGACACTTCAACATGAACTCGATGATGTCGTTACTGGCTCGATTGGTGCGACACAACCAAGCAAGGAATACCACGAATGAAAAAGCGGTGAGAGCAGAGAGGGGATGGGATGATGAATTGGCACGACGAAGACAATACGCTTCCGAAGGCCACCTTCAATGCAGTGCAAGATCGGTCAAACTTGCACGGCTTAGCTACCTTGCGGATACGTGCCCGTCGTGCACGACGTGACCACTGTGGACCCCAACACCACAACCCCCACAGCCCCCCGGATGACGGACGGGGGGACTCTGATTCCACACCAGTCTCTTGACGGTGGAAACCCCACACGTGCCGAGGCCCCCACTCCACGGCACACCTAACTCCAATGAGCGAATGCTTTCGACACGAATCCTTTAGAGGGGTCGTCATTGTTCTCACATTATGTCAGGCCGAGAATCTTCCACTTTTACGGAAGAGATTCGCTATCTTGCCCACGAAGAGGCTCGGCCAGGCCAACTTGAAATGATCTACGATTGTCTTGGGGCACTACGAGCCGGTGGTCATCACCTTGCTGCTGCTCCGACGGGTATTGGAAAGACAGCTGCTGCTTTGGCAGCTGCTATCGATGCTGCTCGGACTGCAAATGGCCCACGCACAATCTTTTTTCTGACTTCGAGGCAAAGTCAACACAAAATTGTCGTTGATACCGTTCGTCGAATCAACGCACGACGACCCCCTCAAGAGAAGGTCAGATTGGTCGATATGGTTGGGCAATCGAACATGTGCGTCCAGCCTTTTGCCAAAGAAACGCCTCCATTGTTTTCCTTACTCTGCAGTCAGGCTCGCTCGCAACGAACTTGCAAACCCTATCTTACTCAAGCGCCGGGATTACGACAACGAATTCTTTCCGACCCATTGCATGTTGATGAACTCGTTCAAATGGCACAGACGCATTCTGAACATGGCGTCCCAACGCTCACATGTCCATGGAAGGCTGCACGTGAAGCGGTCTCATCTGCCGATGTCTTCGTTGGCGATTACAACCATCTCTTCGTCGATGCTGTTCGAGAAGCATCTCTCAATGCCATGGAAGTCGATTTATCGGATTTGATTGTAATTGTCGATGAAGCACACAACCTTCCTGACCGAATTCGCATGGGGATGGAACGCCGTTTTACACCAACCGTTGTTCGGAACGCTACAATTGATCTTGAAGAGTATACAGAAACCATTGCAGAGGCTGCAGCCTCTCTTGGAACGGATGGACTCATCATCCAATCCTCACTCACAAACTGGGCGTTGAATGTGATGAAAGTCTGTCGAGGCAGAATGAGTGATCTCTTCAGAGACCTGCTGAATGAACCTGCTGAATTTGAAGAGCGTCGGGTTGACATGGAACGTCTCAGAAGTATCTTCCTTGCTTCATGTGACGAAGTCGAGGGGAAAATCGGGCAACAACAGCTTCAACCTGAACAGACAAGCGTGATTGAATCTCCTGGTCAAGGACTCGATCGATTGAAAATTTTGCGAGATGTTCTTCTCGAAGTTGAGATCAAGGTTGATGCAGACGATGAAAACCCAAACATTGACATCGATGCACATCGAATTGGGCATCTTTTGGAAGATATGCTACGTTTTGGAGAAAGTACTGCCCTTGTCTACGTGCACGATGCTAAAGGAAAGGAAGGACGAATCACATCGCACCTTCTTGACCCAGGTCTTGTTTCTGGACCTGTGCTCAAAAAATGTGCTGGAAGTATCTTGATGTCTGGTACGCTCTATCCCCCGAAAATGTATGCGGACTTGCTTGGTATTGGCCAAAGTAAGACCACAAGCAGGCAGTATGAATCGCCGTTTGCAAGTCAACGTCGCCCTATTGTTGTAGCCAAGGATGTCACAACGCGTTACCAGGATCGATCCTATCAAAATACAGAGCGAATCCGTGCTCACATCCAATCCCTTTGTGATGCTTCACCGGGACATGTGGCTGTCTTCACGCCTTCCTATTCTATGTTGAATGAATACATTGGAGAAGGACAATTCCAAGGTGTAGTTGTCCGAATGGAAGATCGAACATGGTCCAAACAGGACGTTGATCAACTGCTCGATGTGCTCGAAGATGCCAAGCAAGCTGGTCGACGAATCCTCCTTGCAGGAGTCTTTGGCGGGCGGTTGTCAGAAGGTATTGATTACCACAATGGATTGTTGGATGCAGTTGCATGCATAGGTATTCCAAACCCACCACCATCCATACATCAAAAGGCCTTACGCACCTACATTGAGGAACGATTTGGACGGGCGAATGCTTGGCGTTATGCATCGACGCAACCTGCAGTGAACGCCATTCTCCAAGCGATGGGGCGACCAATACGCAGCATTGCTGACCGTGCGTTAATTTTGCTCTTGGATAAGAGAAATACCGATCGAACCTACATTGAATGTTATCCAAAAGACATCCGAATGAATACATCAACCGAACCTGAGACCACCAAATCCTTCGCTCGGCGATTCTTTGCAAGAGTCCATCGCCAATCCGAAGGTTCATCATAATCAAGCAGGAGGAGAAACCATGAGCGAGTGGAAGCGTCTTGAGTTAACCGAAGACGAAAACGAAGATACAACGTCGACAGACCTGTCGTCAGTTCCGCAGATGTTGCATCAAGAATTTCTTCAGGAAGCTCATCATTTGCATGAAGTGCAAGCCATGCACACACACGTCCTTGTTCAGGCAGGCATGCTTCCAGAATCACATCTTGCGGAGGTTGAACCATCCCAACGCCTTGATTGGATTCTCCAAGAATTGCACGGCATGCGTGACCCCGATGGTCTAACAATACCGCTCAAAGGCGTTTCAAGCGATGATGTTGAAATCAGCATCATGGACAATGATTCCGAAACGAGCGTGAAGGTAATCGTTCGTGAGCAAGGGCACGAACCCTTTGAGCGAGTCCTTCCACTCACGGGTGAAAACCTTGACGTCAAGGCTCACTTTGTTGACGGACATCTTCGTCTACGTTGGTGAAATCAGTACTTCTTGTAACTGAGTTCAGTGATCATCTTGTCCAATGCACCTTGTGCGGACTGCTGATGCGATGCACCCAATTCTTCACGACTGTAACGAGCCATCTCAAACATGTTGTCCAGTGATTCAAGGGCTTCATCACTAATTCCTGGTGTTGCTTGACGAATCGCCACCTCGAACTCACGTACCGTTTCGAAATCACGGCGTAGCAAACCACGTGTCTGCAAGGTTGCACATAGGTTCTGATAACAGTTGAAAATCGCTTCACGGATGGCATCACCTGCTGCAAGAAGTTCTGCTGTATACTCAAACACTTCAGACATTTCCGAGAGCAACTCATTCTGTCGGTTTCGTCGGTACATTACCGTACCCAGAGCGACTGCAGCAGTAATGAAGACCAAGGCAACATAGGTCCATGGACTCACTTCAGAAGCCTGTGCTTCAAATTCGTAAGCAGGTGTAAATCCAGTTTGACGTGTGCTTTCGAACTCGGCAAGCGTTTGCTCTGAGAGTCGTGGATCGTTGATGAGAATATCCAATGAAACTTGGCCAAAGGTTGAGGCGTCGCCATATGGAGGATCGTTGTTGAACTCAAAGGTTGCAACCCCATCGTCGTT
>JAPOIF010000041.1:4258-13174 GCA_029979085.1 Methanobacteriota archaeon
GGTAAGTGTGGTCATGGCACCAAGTTGGGAGCCGTTTCCTGCATAGAGATAGAACTCAACTGCAATTCCTGCAAGACCTTCTGAAGTATCCTCAGCAACGATTGTTACTCGTCCGTCAACCTTCTCGTCAACGTTTTCTTCAATCTTATCAACGAAGATTTCAATCTCAGCATTGACCTTAATGTAGATTGGATGAGCCTGTGAGGCACCGTTAATGTAGCGTGCGGAATCTCTCGGAACATCGATACTCACGAACTGAGCACCAGGCGAGAGGTCGAGTGGAGACGTCACGACGATGGAATAGTTTCCAACATTCCAGTCCACTTGGACGCCGTTGAAACAAACCGCACCCTCGAAGTTGTTGACACAATTGGAGCCGTTTCCGACATAGAGTACGAGATCCTCGAAGACTTCACCGATACCACCGACCTCGGACACGCTTCCAGTCAATCGAATTGGATTGGCTGGGTCTGAACGAACCGATTGTGAGGACGATGTTGCATCAATGGTGATGACAATGTCCGACCAAACAGTAACAGTTCCGTTGGTGAGTGTACTCAAATGTTCTTGCGTTCCTTCAAAGACAACTTGGATAATGTGACCGTTTCCACGCTCGAGATCCATTCTTGCATAGACTTGTCCAGAGAAGGTTCCATCGGCCGCTGTTGTCACCGTAGAGATGTATTCACCATCAAGATACACAAGGACACTCTCTCCGCCAATGCCGTCTTGATCAACAGTATCGATGTCATACAAGCGACCTGAAAACGTCCAGAAATCTCCTCGGGTTGCGTCGGTTCCATCATCAAATTCGAGCGTCATTGCAGAACGATGCGCTAAGAAGAAGGTCTGATTTGCTGAACCCTCTCGATAGTAGCCTTGAGCAATGACATTGGCTTCAAGCAGGTTATCACCGAAATTGAAGAAATCTTGAACCGTCCATTCATAGGAGAAGGTTCCATCAGCACCTGTTGTAACTTGTGTCAACACAAATCCATCGACCTTGAGCTCGACCACATGACCTTCAATCGGTTGCAATTGATTGTCAACAACGCTTCCAGTGATGGTCGTGGTGTCGGTCACAGCGAGTGGAGACGGCACAGAGACCGAGACAAGGATTTGACTGAATACAGTCCAAGTTCCACCAGATTCACTTGGTAGGTAGAACACAGATCCATTGAATCGTGTATCCAAGGAAATTGGCCCAAGTGCCGCATCCGCTGGAACAGGTATCACAGCAGTGAACAAGCCTGTTGCATCGGTCGTAACATTCGTCATCCAAACACCACCAAGATAGATGTCCACGTTCAAATCCTGCAATGGGTTGTCGACAACATCCAACAATCGACCTTGGACGGTCATCGTCTCTTCTCGGTTGACCTCGCCGGTTGGTGTGATCAACAAGATTTGCGTAGGGACACTGACATTGAAGTCAACGGTTGCACTGCTTGGCATGTAGAATTCAGGATCAACAGAATCACCGATACCGACTGGATCAACCCAATCACGGCCACCGGTGAAGCGGACTTCGACCATGTGCATTCCAGAGGTTGTCGATTCTGGAACGAGATATGCGATGGAGTAGGCACCGGTCAATGCATCACTCTGGACGCTTGCCACCGGGACTCCGTCAACAAACAAACGAACAATGGCAACGGAAGCGACCCCGTCGACATACAGAGGCATGTCCAAATCGTCGAGTAATGTTCCATTGACATACAACATTTCACCCGCCACAAGCGATTCTGTATGCTCAAGAATCGTCAAATTCGTTTCAGCGAGTGTTACGAATTCAGTTGACGTGTTGTATCCGGCAAGACCGGTTGTACCTGCAAGTCCATCATACGAAGCAAACACGTCGCTGAAGCCGACGGAAGCGTTGAATGGAACCAACAAGGTACCCGTCGCTGTGCCGTTTGCGAGAGTAGTTACGGTAACCGACACTTCATCGGTCATGTTGGTTGCAGGCAACGAGAACGTGACTTGCTGCCCATCGATTGGGGCGCCCGTATTGTCTTCAAGCAAGATTCGTACGTCGAGGAAATCACCTCGTTCCGTTCGGTCGTTCAAGGATGGTTGACCAAGAGCATCCAGCGATGGTTGAAGGAACGTAATGATCGAGAATCCACGACTATCGAAGGTTGAATTGTTCTTCGAACCGATGTAGAAGTTTACCGTTGGAACAATGGATGCCTCCAAGACATGCGTTCCACGCTCGAATCCAGGTGTCAGCGTGATGGTCGCATTCCACCATCCACCGTCCTGTACTGATCCATTGCTGACTGCAAATCCAGTTGGAGCATCATTGATGGTGAACAAGACGTTACTGATCAACCGAGATCCATCACGATTCATCAAACCGCTTCCATTGTCCGAAACAACTCGTCCAGAGACATTGAAACTTGAACCGGCAACAGGATTGTCCGTAATTGGGTCGACGACCATGAAGGTGAGCGAACGTACGGTAACGCTGCTGAGGTTGGCTTGGGTTGGGAGGAGGTCAGAACTTCCGTTGTAGTAATAACTGACAACAATCAACCCGAGTGGATGACTCGATGGAATTGCAAAGGAGGTGTTTGCGATTCCTGAACCATCGGTTGTAACCTGTGGCAACCATGTTTCATGAAACTTCGTGGTTACGCTGAGGTTGGCGAGTGGTCTGAAATTGAAACTCGATTCAACAAGCGTAGCACTGAGATTCACGGTCTCTCCTCGATTGACGAGGATTGGGTTTCCTGGTTGAAGGCCTTCAAGTTGGGTCACTCCAAAGACGAAGATGGCCGAAGATGTGTTTGAAGGCAGATAGTATGGCGAGGAATCCTCGAGAACTTCAACAACCAATGTTCGAGGACCACGAACGGTTCCATTGTTGACTGTATCGGTTGGAACGGTGAGATTGAAACTACCGTTTGACAGGGTTGGAACGCCGCTTCGAAGAAGCTCTTCTGGATTGGATTGCCAGTAGACATCGAGACGCACACCGGAGATCAACGCTCGAGCTGGGTCATCATCATCGAGGATCTGCCCTTGCATGTTGAATGGAACGCCTGCAGTGATGGTTGAGGGTAAAACGTCGATTCGAATATCTGTAGGAACTTGAACGGTGACATCCACAAACGTACTGTTTCCTGTTCGTCGGCTGTTTCCTACGGCAAGAGGATCTGTAAGATCATCAACCACGAGCATCTGAAGGATGTAATCGCCCGGAGCAAGGCTTGCAGTTGCCCAAGTAAAGGACGCATTGCCTTCAGCATCCGTAACTGCAGTACCGATGGTTTGATTGGAATTTCCAAAGTCCCAAATGTATTCGACCGTTATTCCAGAAAGGTTTGATTTGTCGGCAACGTCGTACACAGTTGTATTGAAGGTAACTTGATCACCAGAGACAAACTCCATTGCGCTCAATTCTTCCTCCAAGAGGAACTCGGATTCGATTCCTACAGTCACGCTTGGAAGCGTTGGAGGATTCGGTGGCGTCGAGCTATCGACAACTCGATAAAACGCTCCACCAGGTGGCGCCATGGCTTCAAAGTTGAAGTCGACAGCAACCTCATACCCATTCGAGGGCAGAGTTGTTGGCATGACCACGGTGAGGTTGAACTCACCTGTTGCATTATCGAGCATACCGTTGGCCAGATCGATTGGGAAGCCATCAGCATCAAGCAGGGTCATAGAGATGATGGTATCGTTCCCTAGTACGCGTTCATTGGTAAACTGGCCATCAAAGATGTCACCCACGATGTATGTCGTGTTACCCAAGTGCGTCCAATCTTGAAGGACGCTTATGTTCCATCCAATCTCAGCCTGCACTCGAATCAATCCAGAGGAGTTTCCTGGTTGGTAGAGAGTTGAACCGTTGTAGAGAATGTCAAAGACATAATCTCCAGGCCGAAGCGTTGAATCAAGTTGCCAAGACAATGTGATCAGTGAGGAATCAGGGTCTGTGGTTGTGTTGACCCATGTTCCATTGAAACTAAAGGAATATTCTCCTGGAACGGCGAGACCCACTTCGACTCCCATGTGATCCGAAATCTGTACCAAGACGTTCGTTGGTTCTCCTCGTAGTTGTGGTGTTGCAATCACTTCGAAGTTGAGAATTCCGACAAGCGAATACGGATCACCAGTACTGAGGTTGGCATCATCGGTTGATTCGTAAAGATCAGGGTAGAATCGTAATCGAACTTCCAAGATACCAGCTGCGACATTCACGTCCGAAGCATTGAGGAAGTGTTGGATAGCAAAAGCACCGTTCACGGATACATTGAAAATTTCAGTCCAATCTCCGCCGCTGTTATTCTCTCGCATTTCGAACGAAAGATTTCCAGACATTCCGACAGGCGATGCTCCGATGGTCAACGCACTACCGTTGACGTAAATGTCGTTGTTGAGGAGGAGTAAACTGGAATTTGTGCCAGGTCCTTCAAGCGTCGCTGTTAGGTTCGGAGCATCACGGATGTCCAGTGTGAACGACTTCTGGGTTGGACGAAGGTGGTATGTTGGACCTGTAATTCCATCTTCTGTTTGCACCCATCCGTCGTAACCAAGTGTTGCACTGAGGTTGGTTTTTGTCTCAAGTTCATCCAAGGTAAGTTCAAACGACCATGTTCCAGATGGGCTGACCTGCGTGGTCAAATTCAGAGCGCCATCGACCGACGAAGTGAACGCAAGCCAGACAGTTGAATTCACAACCAGTGAGGAATCGATGAATGGAAGTTGTTCGTAACCAATGAATCCTTCAATGGTCGTTGTTGCTCCAGCACCGACAATTGGTGCGTCAATAGCGCCTGGAGAAGTGTGGTTAACAGTTGCATCATCGGTGACGTTCATCCACCATGCATTTGCAGCCCCAGGAACGGATGAATTTGCGGTGAGAATCGTTTGACCTGAAACGTATCCTTTCTGCTCAACCTCGATCATGATTGCACCGAAACCAGGTTGAATCATCTCAACAGGTGCACCTTCGATGGTGAAGAATCCACTTGAATCAGTGATGTTGACCTCAAGCAAACGCTCTGGTGTGTTCAATCCTGATACTCCATCAAATGCCTCGACAAGCGGTACAAGATACGCACGGACGATGTGTTGTTCAATCGCTGTTTGGTTCTCCAGGAAAAGGAGGTTTCCGCTGATGGTGATGTTTCCTGCGGTTCCATCACGATCATAATCCGTTGGCGAATACTGGACGTTTCGCAAGTCGAGTTCAGCAGCATCTGGACAAGGATCGAACGGAACCCATCCGAAATCCAAACCACCAGAGGAAGACGATTGCTGAAGACGTACTTCTGCCCATGTTCGCAAGTGTTGAGCGCCAATGGCATATCCGTTACCAGTCCAATCACCACCTTTGAATCCGCTGACCAGTCGCGCTGGCAAACCAATCACTCGAGCCATGGTCACGTATGTGGTTGCAAACTCAGCACAGGTTCCTTCGTTGGCCACCTCAAGCATGAATTGCGTCAAATCTTCTCCATCCACCAAGCCTGAACCGTCGAAGTTGAGTTTGAACTCCGTCGTAGCATTACCATCCCTTAGGAAGGTCTGAATGGCGAGAGCCTGGTCGTAAGCATTCACTGCTGAAGCATCGTTGATGACTGCGCTCGTGATGTTGTAGACAACGGAACGAGAATCGGTTAGATCGGTGTAATAGTCAGGAAGGGCGGTTTCGTACGGGAATCCTTGACCAGCAATACTCGTGCTAGCAAGCGTTGACCAATCGAAGTAATATTCTGGTTGTTGAACAACAATTTCCTCGACAAACCCGCCATCGACTTCGTAGCGATGCGTGTCGTTGGTTCTGGAGAGAATAACTGCTGAGTCTGCCCAGAAGGATACGTTCGTTGTCGACGCTGGTAGGGTCAAAGCACCCTCTCCTACAGGGAAATTGTAGGTAATTTGCCATGTGATGGTATCGTTCGCGAAACTGGTACTTGCCATGTGTGTAAGATTCGTGAACGGTGGCACCACTTCTGCACTTGGATGGACTGTATTGTCATGTGTGTATGAATTGCCGGTAGGAATGTCGTTGGTGTACTTCCTCCAATACTTCTCAATGTCGAGATCAACGACACCGGTCGTGTTGTTCGCCCAGAAGATAACATCGTTCTGTGGCAAATCATCGGTCGGATCAAAGAGGTTGAATGGAGCTCCAACGCAATTGAAGAACCAGAATTGTTGAGGACATTCCGCACCGTCAAGCATTCCACCGCCGTCTGTATCGGGATTGCGCCAGTCAGACCCAGTTGCGTTTTCGACAGCATCAGGAATACCGTCGTTGTCAAAGTCATCGGGCAAGATATCGTCAGAAGGATCGTTTTCTGGATTGGTGTTGTCGAAATATTCCGTTCGGTCGTCGACACCACCACTGTCGGTGTCCACGGAAAGATAGTCCGTGACCCAAATGTCATTCGAACCGTTGTTGATACCAATGAACGCAAGGTTGCATCCCGTGGTGTTTTCGAAATAGGAATTGATTCCGTCACCATCAGGATCGAGGGTATTGAAACATGGTTCTGTAGGATCCGTATTGTCAAAGACTTCGTCATAATCACTTACACCATCACCATCTGTATCAGCGAGCGTAGGGTTCGAGAACCAACCATAAGTTCCTAGCAACTCTTCCCAATCAGCAAGTCCGTCTCTATCACTGTCGGTATAGTCATCGTCACAATAAGTTCGCGTGGTTCCAATCGTTCCGTCTTGATTGGCATCTGTGTGACAGAACGAACCGTTTCGGCTCTCGATGGATGTTGGAGTACCTGTTGGTGCAGGTGAGACTCCTTGGAGAGCATTGCTCGTCCATGAGGCTGAGAGATAGCTGAAGGTCGTATACGTTCCCGAATTGTTGTAGTATCCGATTCCACCGTTTGGATTGAAACCAGTTGCATCAGTAAGGAACAGTTGGTTCGCTGGGCTAAAGGAGACAAAACTTGTCACAAAGTTGACCAGGGAATCACATGGGTCTGTACCATGGCTGACGTTGCGTTCATCACCATCGTTGATGCCTCCAAAGTCAGTGTCAGCGACGTTCCATTCTGTACAGGAGAGGTTTTCTTCCCAGTTTTGAATACCATCATTGTCCTCATCACCTGAATCTTCTCTGCGAGTTGGATCGGTTTCACCGGCATCGACGACTCCGTTTCCATTGGCGTCTTCCTCCCCATCATCAAACGCATCACCGTCGGTGTTGTTGTCCCTAGGATCGGATGCTTGAGGGGGATTTCCATAGGCTCCGTTGATTTCAACACCATCAGGGATACCATCGCTATCGGTATCTGAACTGGTTGGGTCAGTCAAGAGCGTCAACGCTTCATACGAATCGTTCAGACCGTCATTGTCTGTATCGCTGTCTTGGGGATTCGTCGACGTAATTCCATCAACCTCAGCCGTGAGGGTTGCACACGCACCTGGTCCAATGCCTTGAACGGGATCACAAGGAGAAACCGTTTCGGTTGGAACGCCATCAGGACCTTGACGGAAACAAGGAACTCCTCCGCAATTTGTTGTCCATGAAGGGTTCACGTACTCCATGAGGTTGATCAAACCGTCACCGTCTGGATCGCCGTTTGCACCATCTGCGTTTGAAGCACTGGTAGCGTTGAGGCCATTTGCAGCTTCCCAACCGTCGGGCATACCATCACCGTCTGTATCCCAACCGTTTGGATCTTCGTCGGCGATTCCGTCGCCGTCGTCATCATCCGAAGAACAGTCTGCGTCACCATCGTTATCGGAGTCCGAACCATCAACCTGGCCGTCCTTATCGTCATCGAATCCGTTTGCACAAACATTCCCAACAGGGTCTTCATCACAAAGAATGGTGTTTCCTTGTCCATCACTGCCTGTGTCACCGCACTTTGGCTGATTGAATTGCATTGAATCTTCTTCGTTCCAGTCGTTCACTGGGATTGTTCCGTTCCACCATACACCGTTGTCAAGCACACCAGTCGTTGCTGGGTTGTCCCAATTGGATGGTTGGAGATACGAATATTCCTGAAGATTGGACATTCCATCTCCATCAGGGTCACCAACGGCACCATCGCCGCCTGTTGCGGAAAGTGGGTCGAGTCCATACTTCCACTCCCATCCGTCTGGCAATCCATCGTTGTCAGAATCCCAATCGGTTGCAGCGGTATTGATGAGGTATTCAAGGCCATACGTGAGGCCATCTCCGTCCAAATCAGAAGCCGCACTGACTTCTTCGGCTCCAAAGTCGATGGCCGTCATGGTTGAAAGGATCATCAGGGCAACCAAAAAGACAGACTGCGCCACTGTCCGACGGTTTGAGCGATCCAGTTTGGATGTTCCAGATGAACCAATCTTCAGCGTCTCCGCCCCATTCATGTGTTATGGTTGTACCAATAGCACATAAGGGAAATGGTACGATGTTCATACAAACTACGATTCATCTTCAATGGATTCGATGTCTAAGAGTTCCAATTCGAGGTCATCAAAATCCTCTTCGTCACCATCGTCAATGTCGCTCAAATCGAGTTCATCGACCTCAGCGGTTTCGATTGCCGTTGGTTCAACCATTGAAGCAAACATTTGAGCCTTGACCTTGTTTTGTCCTCGACGATACAATCCAAACCCAGCAAGAACAAGAACGGAGAGGAAGAGGACGATGGTCGTCGGTTCTGGATCTTCAATCTCGCTCATAATCGAGTTGAGCAGGCCAGAACTTTCCGTCTTGAATTGGAATGTGGGCTTTTGGATGTAACAAAGGCTTGCAGTACATTCTTGATAACTCGTTGGAGTTACGGTTAATTCAAACTCAACAAGTTGACCGTTCTTGACCTTCTCTGGAGCTGTGAGTTGCATTGTGAAGTCTTCTGACGAGAACGCATCGAGCGTAAAGGAAATGATTTCCCCGTCGTCAAGTGTTGCATCCCAACCATCCGGTGATTTGACAGAGATAACGAC
>JAPOIF010000042.1 GCA_029979085.1 Methanobacteriota archaeon
GATGATCGACGTGATTCAGGTCGAGGACGTCCAAACCGTGACGGTGATCGCCCGAACGAACGCTATCGAAAAGCCCGTGGAAAACGCCCCGGTCATGCGCACAATCGAGGGCCTCAACCCATCCGTCCACGCAGATATCAGAACAAAGATCGAGACGATTGAGGTGAGGTGACGTGACAGCAGAAGCACATTACTTGGATGCTTTGGAGGCACTCGAAGCGGACGAACGTGAGAAAGCCCTCGAACATGCTCGTAAGGCTGTCAAACTGGATCCAGAACATGCTGATGCATGGAGAGTTATCTCCGATGCAAGCCTCCCAGGACTACGACTCCAACCAACATTGAAACAAGCAGCTTCCTCGCTCTCAGCAGCAAAAAAGGTCGTCGCATTGCAACCTGATGACTTGGCAATGTGGGTACGAGGAGGTCGTTTGCTTTCCGATGAACTTGGATTGTACATGGACGCATTGCAATGGTGGCAGGATGCGAGGCACCATGCACCTGATGAAGTCACACCAATCGTCGAACAAGCAGCCATCCTCGCTGATATGGGTCTCTATGGTGAGGCAAGTGAACGTCTGCAATCAATTTTTGATGAAAACATGGATCTTGCTACAACCCAATACGCCCGTGTTGCTCGACTCCATCAAATGTGTCAATTAGCCAGTGAACAACCATCATCTGAACATTTCAAGCCATGGGAAAAGCACCACGATGGTTGGGAAGCCATCAAAATGCGCATGAGCAAACCTCCAATCAGTGAGTCGAAAATTTTCCTCCTGATCACAACACCAATTCTCATGTTGGAAGTCATCATGGCACCACAAATCTTTGGCTCAGGATTTGGAGGATTCTGTTTAACCTCCTTACTCATTCTCACAACAGTCATCTTTGGAATGCGAATCTCAAGACGTTGGTTCCAGAGACTCAACAGGCCTGCATTCAACCTCTTGCGAGCGATGGACTTTGAGACAGCAACTGGTTATGTTGTCATTCCAGAAGAAATTCGCCTCTCCAAATTGTTCATGTTCATTCTCAGTCGAAGACCACCTGCATTCCAAGATAGAATGCTCAAAATCGTTGATTCGAAAGAGACGTTCAAGGGAGATTGGAAACCAAAGTTACCTGACTTCTCTTCGCACATCTCTGATGATGTACCTTTCTGGGATGAAGAGCAAGATGACGAACTTACCTCGTTTGAAGAGGAATGAGTTGATCAAGTTCCAGCCGTATAATCGTCCTTGTACTCGATTTGATCTTCGGTCAAATTGTCGATAGCAATACCAAGCGTTTCCAGTTTGGTCGTGGCTAAATCTTGATCTTGCTCAGTTGTAATATCGTACACCAAATTGTCCATCTGTTTTGCTTCAGATGCAAGACGACACAACGAAAGGAACTGGTTGGCAAAGGACATGTCCATGACTTCGGATGGATGCCCTTCTGCTGCTGCAAGATTGACAAGACGGCCTCGTGCAAGAAGGTGAATGCGGTTTCCATTCCCAAGCGTGAACTCTTCGTTGTCTTTGCGAATTGTTCGCATGGATGTCGAAATTTGTTCCAGGGCAACCACATCGATCTCACAATCGTAGTGACCAGTATTGGAGACAATTGCTCCATCCTTCATGGATGCGAAGTGACGTTCTACGATGATGTCCTTCATTCCTGTAGCTGTACAGAAGATATCGCCTAACGGTGCTGCTTCATCCATGGTCATGACTTGGTAGCCATCCATCACTGCTCGTAGTGCTGCAAGAGGATCGACTTCGGTCACGATAACATTCGCACCGAGACCTCGAGCACGCATAGCGACACCTTTGCCACAATGACCGTAACCTGCAACAACCATGGTTTTGCCAGCGATAAGGACGGAGGTTGCTCTCAAGATTCCATCAAGCGTTGATTGCCCCGTCCCGTAAACGTTGTCAAAATCCCACTTTGTAACAGCATCATTGACGGCGATAACCGGATACTTGAGATCTCCTGCAGCAGCCATAGCTCGAAGTCGATGGACACCGGTTGTGGTCTCCTCCGTTCCTCCAAGAACACCTTCAGCATACTCTGAACGATCCCCATGAACACGGACAATCAAATCAGCACCATCATCGAGTGTGAGGGTGGGTTTGAATTCCAACGTTTTATCGATGCACCAATAGAAGTCGTCCACGCTTTGACCATGCCATGCGTAGACAGAGTAGCCTTCTCGAGCGAGCCAAGCCGCTACATCGTCTTGGGTGGACAGTGGATTGCAACCAGACCAGGAGAGTTCTGCACCTGCAGCGGCAATGGTTTCGACCAAAACGGCAGTTTCCTTGGTCACATGGAGACATCCAGCGACACGCATTCCAGCAAGCGGTTTTGTGCGTTCAGCCTCTTCTCGAAGTGCAGCAAGAACAGGCATTCGTGATCGAGCCCAATCGACACGTAGCGATCCTTCCTCAGCAAGTTCAATGTCTCGAACGGCGTAGCCTTCGCCAGTGTCCAAACCTTCCATGCTTCTCGCGGGTGGTCTGGGTTTTTCAACCCATCTTCATGACCACGGAGGCCTTGACAACTATTGTTGCTGCTGTTGGGCTTGCGCAGCATACTGCTGAGCGTATTGTGAAGCAGTTGCCTCATCGTAGCCTTGGGCAACGAATTGCTGGTAATACTGGTTGTAGTATTGTGTGTACAAGTCATTGCTTGCAGCTGCCGGGGCTGCTGCAGCTGGTGCTGCAGCGGCTGCTTGCCCGACATACTGAGCCGCATAGGCTCTCGCTGTTTCTTCTGGATAGCCTTGAGCGATCAATTGCTGGACATACTGTTCGGTCATGTCCATTTCTTGGCCATAACCAGCAGCAGCGGCGCTGAGGTTGTCGACCTTGTCGCCACTTCCACCACGGAGGAAGAAAGCAGAAACAAGCAAGAGGACGAGAACAGTAGCGATGATTCCAATGATCAACATCAAATTGCTCTCTTCAGCATCTCCGCTACCTTGGTTATCGGTACTCGGCTCCGACCATGTTCCGGTATCAGGGTCGTACTCCCATTCACCAATCCAATCACACTCGGAAGTGGTTGCGTTCCAGGCGAATTCGCCACCTGCGGCAAGCGCACTCTCGTTTGCAAGAATACCACGGCATTGCTTGAGATTGATGAGAACCATCTTGGTCAAATCATCAGACCATCGTTCATCCTCACCTTCGTACACTCGCACCCAAATCTCAACAACTTCACTTGTGTTGCTGTAGAACTCATCGATGTTCAATGTCAACTCGAACGTATCAGAATCTGCAAGTGCTTCCGAACGGTCGAACTTGCTGTCCGTGATCAGGTTGTACTTTTCGATGGCAGAAGCGGAGAAGTCTTCTCGAGAGAAGGCTGCTTCAACATAGACTTCACCAGTCTCTGAACCGGAAATTATTGTTCCAGTAATGGTGTATGTCGATTCACTTACACCGACCGATGTGTTCTCGAAGTCGTTGTATTGAACAACCGGAATTTCGTCACCATACCCTTCTGGCACGACGACGAAGTACATTCGGAATTTGTCTGAGAACTTACCTGATGCGTCATAGACACGCAGTTCCATACGGATTTGAGACTCTGCTGTACCCGAATCATCAACGGTGACGTTTTGGAACTTGTAGGAGAAGAGGCCATTGCTTGCAGCGGATTCTTCGAAGGTGTGTCCCTCTAGGTTGAACGAAGTGTCACCGTAAGGTGCGTCAAAGAAGACCTTCCATTCGTAGGTCACAATTCCATTGCTTCCATCGATAGCATCAGCGTCACTGGATGCGCTCGCATCGAAGTGAAGAACAAGTTCTCCAGTTTCTGAGAGGATTACTCGGTTGACATCCCACTCAGTGTTGGAGACGGTCTTTGTACCAATGTACTCGATGTTGTCTGTGTACTCAGGTCGCATGTCAATGCTCATGTTTGCCTCTGGTGCGAATGCATCAGCAAGGACGTCGTTTGTTTCGACGTCGACAGTGATGATGCGTGCGTGTCCTGCGTCATCGTGGAGAAGTAGTGTTACCGTCCATGTAGCTCCTTGGAGACAACCTGTTGCTGAAGACAAATCGGTCTTACAGAATGTAGACGAAGGAGATGCTTCGGAGATGTGATCTGTTCCGCTGGCCATGGTTTGACCCATCCAGTCGGTCGGACCGTCAAGAATCCAGTCTGCTGTGAGTGTAGCCGTGGTTGCTGTTGTGTACCCGAAGTTGACCGTTGCATCGCTCTTCATGTAGTGGGTAGCATATCCGCCGGTCGATGGGTCGATACCTGGCATTTCTCCATCAATGGTTAGACCAAGGTCTTGACCCATTGCACCGAATCCTTCTGGATATGGTGTGACCTCGTAAGCCAACATGTTTCCGAGCAGCGGGAAAGTCGTACTGTCAGCACGAGAGGAATAGGTCGCTACGTCGATGGTTGATACGATCATTCCACCTTGGTAGTAACTGCATGTTCCCATGATGACGTCCTTACTGTTTGCGCTGGTTCGCAGCAAACTCTGGAAGTATCCTCCATCCTCCATGTATCCATTACAGACACCAGGAACGTTTTGCGTACTGACCGAGTTCGTGTTGAGAACGGCTGTTGCAACAGTTCCATCTCCCTCGAAGCCTTGGAAGGCAGTTGTCGAGACATCGTCCATGATTGGGTGGAATGGATCGGCAATGTCGAGACCTGTGTAGAGAATCTTGGTCTCAGGGGTGTTTCGGCTTTGAACATCCATTCCGAACGGTAGACGACCGTTCAATCCGACGTCGAGACCGTAAATTTGGCTACCTTGTGGACCAAGGTGAGCCTGTACGGTTCCTCCAGCAGACATGAACGATTCGAGTGTTTGGCGGTTGGCAGTTGAACCAAGCTTCTGGTAGTAACCACGGCCACCGCTTTCAACGTCCTTCGCAGCGATGTCCTCTTGCCAAGGCAAGAGAATCTTATCGTAGTGGGTCATCCATCCGGAGTCAAGGTAGGTCGTCCAATCGTTGATGCCGAATTGTGTGTAACTCATGCCCAACAACTGCAGATCTTGCTTGATGGTTGATGTTCGAGCCGTCGAATCGCTGAGAATAGCGACGTCGATTTGGTCAGCAAAGGTTGCATGGAAGTAACGAACGTTACCGCTTGGGTTTCCGTTCGCAAGTTCAGCATGGAAACTGATGTTGTAGGTGTGTCCATCCGTCCAACTGTTGTAAGCCGGGAACGTCAAATCAATTCGCTCGTTGGAAGCGAGTGTGGTTGTCGTTGGAGCAGAAGATGCTTGGTGAACCTGTGTTCCGTCTGTCTCGTCGAAGACGGTCATGTAGAACATGTAATCGCCTGCGAGGACACCGTTGGTCGCCTTGAGATCCCAGTTGTGGGTCAAACTACCATCGATTGGAAGAACACAAGCATAGACACCATCGTCCAAACAAGCAAGTGTGCTTGGCTTTCCAAGTGTGATGTCAACGGATTCAACGTTGAAGATGACTTGCTCGATGTTGTTGGAGTTGCTCAATTCGTTGTCACCGAACCATGGAACACCAGTAGTGGTGTTGTCGAAGATGGTTTCAGCACGAATCATGTAGACGCCTGAGAAGAACTCGTGGTTGGCAACTGTGG
Organism: Methanobacteriota archaeon; assembly: GCA_029979085.1. Taxonomy (GTDB): domain Archaea; phylum Thermoplasmatota; class Poseidoniia; order Poseidoniales; family Poseidoniaceae; genus MGIIa-L2. The sequence continues at coordinate 5,593 of JAPOIF010000042.1, forward strand.
TTGTTGCAACATCCTCTGCGTCGACGTTGGTTCGCGAAACGGTGTACGATGCATCTTCGTAGAATGTGAATTCTTGAAGCGTGATGTTGTTGAAGGCAACACCCTTGAAACCGTCGTTGATTCCGTTGCGGCCGTCACCGTCACTCTGGAACTCGAAGTTGATGTCAACAGTTGAACCTGCAAGAGAGATACATTCACGGAACCACTGCAAACTGTCTGCAGCCGTGTTGTTGAGAACGTAAAGGTGCGTCAAATCGATGCTTCGGCTCAACACGAGATCGTCTGTGTTGAAGAAAACGTTGTAGTTTCCAGCGGAGCCATCCGTACTGGCCGAATCACCAATGAAGGAGATTTCAGCTTGGTTAATCGACTCACTGGCATTGACAAAGCCGTCGTTGTTGTCGTCGTTCTGGCACGTTCCATCCTCGTCGTAATCGTTCCATTGTCCGAGAAGAACTGCGGAATACGAGTCGCTACCCTTGGTGAAGTCGACGTTGATGGAAGCATAGTCGTTGACGTCAACGATGGATGTTCCATCAACATCAATGCCGTAGAAGGTGTCTGCGTAATACTCAAAGTTCAACGAAACGAAATCACCAGACATGCTTGTCAGGTCGACACCAGGAATGGTCAAGGTTTCGTTCTCCCACAAGTCACCGTATCCTTGGGTTGCGGTGTCACATGGGTGGCCGAACCAGTAGGCGTTGTTGTTGAAGATGAGGTTGCTGCAGGTCGCCTCGTTGTAGATAGCACCCTGAGGATTGCCATCATCGCTGTAGACGTATCCATTGGCACCACCCTCAAAGGATTCCTTACAGATAACTGCAGGTGCACTACAAAGAACGTCGGATGGCGTTGCTGAGAACACTGTTGCCTTGACATCGAAATCAACCATGGTGTTGCCCCAGTTGTTTGTAATGACATCAATGTCAAACATGCCTTCTGCATAGAGACCACCAGGGTTGAAGTAATCAATCCCTTCAACTGCAGGGTCGTAGAGATTGAACGGTTGGATGTAACCAACGATCTCATCATTGACGCTTTGCTCGTCCCATGCATGGTTGCTCAGTGTTGCTGAAATTCGGTAGATGGTGTCGTTGAGAAGATTTGCTGTAATCGCAGCTGTCTCTTCTTCACCAGGACCGAGGTTGGTCAATGTGAGCGGTTGCTGGAGCGTTTGTGGGTTCGGGAAGTAAGCAGTGTTCTGCTTGTAAATGGTGACATTGTCAATCGCATATCCATCTCGTCCAGACCATCGTGACTCATTGTCATCAGCGATGGAACCCTCGAATCCAGAGCGGAGTCGGAAGCGAACGTCAACGGTTTCGCCAGCCCATGGGGAAAGGTCGAATTCACCAACGCCTTCCTGCGTAAAGTTGCTCCATCCGTAGTATGTTCCGGAACTGAAGACACCGTAGTAGTAACGTCCTTCTGCAACACCACCGTATCCGTTGATCTTGAATGCACGGTCGTTGTCATAACCACCCCAAATCGATGAGCCGGAGAGACATTCACCAGCAACTTGTGCTGAAGTAGGACAGGCGATGGTCGACCATCCTGTCTCGGCTGAACCGACCTCAATCATGGCGACGTCATCCCAGAGGTCTCCAATCAACCACTGACCCGTCGTTGCATCAACGGAACCAAGAGCACCGTATCCAAGGTGACGGAACAATTCAACGCTGAGGAACGCTCTGTCCGAGCCTGTCAAATCAACGTCCTTGAGTGTTAAAGCATCGTCCCAGTGACGGCCATATCCAGACCATTCGTCACCACTGCTGTTGGTTTTGTATTCACCAGCCCACATGAAATCGGTTGGGTTTTGATAGTTCGCAGAGACGTTTGGTGCGTTGTTTCCATCGCTTCCACCAACAGAGTGGTTGGTTTCCAGAATCCAACTTGAGGATTGGTCGATGTATTCATTGAACGCCCACGTACAACCGCCGCCACATCCACTAGCGTCAGCTGGCGTATCGAAATCGTGACTGAAGACAGTGGTGTTAGAGGAGTTGGCCTCATCAACAACCTGCAACACGACATCGAGGTTTGCGTTTTGGGTCAGCGTATCCATTCCCGTGTTGGTAATGGTCACGTTGATGTCACGACTACCTTCTCCAACGATACCAAAGAAGCGATCAACAGGATTAATTTCAATGCCTGTTACAGCGATGTCCTTGCTGTCCATCTCGACAACGGTGAGGTAGTCGTATTGGGCATCCCAACCAAGGTTGTCGACCCAGTTTCCAAAGTTGTAGGACGTGTGTCCGACAACGATGTCAGGAGCGGATGTTGATGCACCAGCAAGTTGTCCGACGACCGCAATGTTTGGTCGGCGTCCAGCCTCGTAGGAAAGCGGAGTAACGTGTCCACCGGATCCATCAGATAGGGTCACTTGTACGGTGGTCGGGAAGTTCAACCAGAACGAAGAAGTCGAACCACCGGCAGAGTCAGAGGTGTTTTGTTGGTATGCAACAGTTGGGTTCACGAAATCGGGTTCACCATCACCGTTGATGTCAGCCACAGTAACGTCATAGGAAATGTATGGGCCGAAATAAGCCAGTGCAGGCGTTGACCATGTTCCAACTGCGGATGAGGTTGAGAAGGTGATGTTTTCGAGATTTCCTTGGGTCATTGCGATGGTATCAATGGTACCATCAGCATCCATGTCACCGATGTCCAATGCACCGAATGTGTTCGCCATGTTGACAACATGAGAACCTGCTTGAGCGGACGTCGAGAAGGTATAGGTTGCTGGGAACAGATTGGTTTGACAGTTAAACTCGATGATGGTGACGTTGTCGTCGTTTCCTGGGTTTGTGGTCTGACCAGTCGCGTAATCGACACCTTCGCTTCGCAGGAGCCAAATGTCTTCGTCGTAACATTGTCCGGTGAGGCCTTGTTGTGATTCACCCCAGTCTCCAATTTCGAGGCTGCGATAGGAATTGGTGTTCGCTGTTCCGAGAGCGGTAACCATTGGGGCGGTGCTTGTACCGATTGGACCCATGTAGGTTACAACACGTTGGTTGGAGATATCGTTGAGAAGGTCGAGAATGACAACGTCATCGTTACCGTCTTGGTTGATGTCGCCGACAGCAAGATCCCATGCCCAGAAGTGAGTGAATCGCTGGCCAATGGTGAATGAATCGCTGTTGCATCCATCGTTTTCAAGGATGGTCAAGTTTCCTGGTTCACCTGCAGGTGCACCATTGTCATCCGTCTTGAATGGGTTGTTGCGCTGGAAAATGGCGATATCAGGCGCAGTGTCGCCGTTGAACTCCCCGACTTCGAGGAATTGAACGTTGGAGAACTCATCCCACTCAGCGTTTCGAGAGGTGTTCTTGGAGACCCAAACGTCGTAACGCTCTGTGAAGTCACCGGTACCATCGTTCAGAAGAATGGTGATGGTGTGCGTACCGTCGGTTGCAACGGCCATGTCGTTGTGACCATCACAATTGAAATCGGCAATTCCGATGTCGATAGGGTCACGATTTGTGGTATAATTTCGTGCGGCAGAAGCACTCGCATTCGTTGCAAATGCTGCCGTTGTCGATAGAACCATTATGAGTACAAGAAATACGCTTCGAAGTTTTGCCCCGATTTTGTTTGTCTCTGTTTGCATCAATATCACTCAACTAAGCCAACCATACTTCCACTATAACCCCTTTGATGTTACGTTTCGCCCGCTGTGGGCTAAATGTGCGATATTGCGCCTGAATTCTAACTCATCCAAGCCATCTTGGCGAAGGACCCCAGCCTGTGGCATCTCCACCATGGATTTTGACAAGTTTTCCAGCTGCAAACAACGACTCGAGCCAGACGCTAAGTTCGACGCCAGTCCGACCGCCCAACTTTGCACTTGCGACTTCTTCAATGGTTTCTGTTGCTAACGCAGTACGGCCACCTTCTCGTACAATCAGACGCATAAGTTCCTTCAACCATGCCTCTGCCATTGGATCCACACTCATCTCGCCTTGAATTGGACGTGGCTCTTCGAGTTCAGCAAACGCGTCCATAAGTTCGAAGACATCGTTTTGACTCGGAGGTTTGAGACCAATTTTTTCAATCTCAATGTCAACATTCAGTGCTCCGATTGGTCGTCGCACGACGGGTATTCGACTTGGATCAGGTTCAGGCCCCATGTCGCTTGGAGGAAGAAGGGCGTTCTCTTCCCCCTCATCTTCTATGACAGAGGGTTGTTTGGAACTCGGCGAGGGGATTCCAATCGGCAACATGGTACCAACCTCGGAAAGACCGAGTTCTTCAACGAGACCTTCAACCCATGCTCGCTTGCCCTCGATGGTGACATTGACATCGGTTTCATCAGAGCGAAATGTGAACCTTACATCACCCGATGCCATGTGACCAACTCCGTTTGGTTCCATTTCAAGATGTCGATTCTGAAGTTGAGGCTAGTTGGCGAAGAACCGTATGAAGAATTCCTCCGTTGCGGTAGTACTCAACTTCAACTGGTGTATCGAGACGGACGGAAACTGTGAATTCTTTGCTTGAACCATCGGCGTGCGTTGCTGTGACTGCAAGGTCTTGCAAGGGTTGGACATCATCCGTGACAGGAATGGTAAACGATTCCGTTCCATCCAAGCCGAGGGACTCGTGAGATTCGCCCTCCTTGAAGGTCAGCGGTAGAACACCCATTCCGACCAAATTGGATCGATGAATTCGCTCAAACGACGTTGCAAGAACGGCCTTAACTCCGAGAAGATATGTTCCCTTTGCCGCCCAATCTCGTGACGAACCTGTTCCATATTGCGAACCAGCAAGAACGACCATCGGTCCTTCATTGCTCATGGCCGCATCAAAGACCGAAGTGACCTCACCAGTGGCATGATTGAGTGCATAGCCACCCTCTGTACCCGGTGCGAGTTGATTTCGAATTCGGACGTTGGCAAAGGTACCACGCATCATGATCTCATGGTTTCCTCGTCGACTACCAAACGAGTTGAAATCGCCCTTTTCAACACCACGTTCGACCAACCAAGTGCCGGCGGGACCGCTCGCAGGGAACGAACCAGCAGGCGAAATGTGATCGGTTGTGATGGAATCTCCGAGTTTGAGCAAGACCTTCGCATCGTGGATTGGTTCAATTGGATCGGCCTGTGCAGAGAGATTCTGGAAGAAGGTCGGCAAACGGATGTAGGTTGAAGCGTCATCCCAAGGGTAGAGTGGGCTCGGTTCTGATGGAATCGAATCCCAGCGAGGCTCGTTCATTGCATCGGCATAACGTTGCTTGAACATCTCTGGCGTAATCGCCGAGCGTGCTTGTGCAATTTCATCCGACGAAGGCCAAAGATCTGAGAGCATGACAGGTGTTCCATCTGAAGCAATTCCAAGAGGTTCGGTCATCAGGTCAATCTCGAGCGTACCTGCCAGAGCATATGCTACGACGAGCGGTGGTGAGGCGAGATAGGATGCCTTGACTTTGCCATGCACTCGACCCTCAAAATTTCGGTTTCCTGAAAGAACGCTACCAACGATGAGGTTGGCTTCGTCAATCGCTGCATCCACTTCCTCTGGGAGAGGTCCTGAATTTCCGATGCATGTCGTACAACCATAGCCGACGACGTTGAATCCAAGCGCATTGAGGTCTTCTTGCAGACCTGTCGCTTCGTAATATTCTGTTACAACTCGACTGCCTGGAGCGAGCGATGTTCGAACCCAAGGCTTGACGTTCAAGCCAAATGAACGTGCTTTTCGTGCAACGAGTCCTGCTGCAAGCATGACGTCTGGATTGGATGTGTTCGTACACGAAGTGATGGCAGCGATGACAACATCACCATGGTTCAAATCGTAAATTTCTCCATCACGCTCAACGATGGCTCCATTGTTGAGTTCAGATGCATCCAATCCATGGCCTTCGAATCCGAGTTCGTTGGTGAGGGACTGAATGAAATGGGATTTCATATCCTTCAAGTCAACACGGTCTTGAGGACGCTTCGGTCCTGCAAGAGCAGGTAAAATCGTTCCCAAATCAAGTTCCAAAACATCCGTGTAAGATTTCTCAGCATCGCTTGCATTGTACCAAAGGCCTTGAGCCTTGGAGAAGGCTTCGACACCTGCAAGAGCATCCTCATCTCGACCAGTTAATCGAAGGTATTCGATGGTACGTTCGTCAACAGGGAAGAATCCGCAGGTTGCACCGTATTCAGGCGCCATGTTGGCAATCGTGGCTCGATCGGCCAGTGAAAGTGCGGCCATTCCTTCGCCAAAGAATTCGACGAATTTTCCAACAACACCATGCTCACGAAGCATTTCAACGATTCGAAGTGTCATATCGGTTGCAGTTACACCATCGTTGAGTGACCCTGTTAAGCGTACGCCTACGACATCGGGTGAAAGCATGTAGATGGGTTGACCAAGCATGACTGCCTCAGCCTCAATTCCTCCAACACCCCAGCCAAGGACACCAAGACCGTTGACCATGGTTGTGTGAGAATCCGTTCCAACGAGCGTATCAGCAAGCCAGATGTTGTTCTCAGCACGAGCGACACTCGCAAGGAATTCGAGATTGACTTGGTGGACAATTCCCCGAGAAGGAGGAACAGCTTGGAAGTTTGCAAGCGATTGTTGACCCCACTTCAGGAACGTGTACCGTTCCATGTTTCGATGGTATTCAATGTCGAGATTGAGTTGAAGAGCATCCGGGTTTGCTCCAGATACGTCAACTTGGACGGAATGGTCAATGACCAAATCGACTGGAACTTGTGGATTCACCTTCTCGGGGTCACCTCCCATTTGAACCATAGCGTCTCGAAGAGCAGCAAGGTCGACAACAGCAGGAACACCAGTGAAATCTTGAAGGATAACTCGAGATGGACGGAACGGAATCTCTCCTCGATCACCGTTCGCTTGCCAGCCTGCAATGGCTTTGACATCCTCTTCTCGAATCAAAAAGCCATCACAGTTACGAAGCGCACCTTCCAACAAAACACGCATCGAATACGGAAGATGCTTCGTTGGAATTCCAGCATCATCAAGGGCTGAAAGGGCGTAATATGTTCCTCCAACCTCAAGTTCTCGCTTTGCCAAGAAAGGGTCTAATTCGCTCATGATTCAAAGGGAATCGCACCCCGTTAATCAACCGAACTGTTCAATTTTCTGTCAGAGTTCACCAGAATTTGTACCATGGGTCTTCCGCATCGATGAGTTCTACAGATTCTACAGTAACTGGGAATGTCGAAAGTTTGTTGTTATCGGTACAAACCGATTGTGATGGCCCACAGCCGACCTGAGATATCGCATCGATGACGTCGACACCACTCGTGCTGGTACCATCGATTTCGCCACGGTATGCTTTTCCGAATGCGGTGTATTGTCCGTCAAGACTGTATGCACCATCTGAATCAACAAGGTAGAACTGCCCTC
>JAPOIF010000043.1 GCA_029979085.1 Methanobacteriota archaeon
CCACGGTGTTGAAGGACGGTAAGTCCGTCATAGAGAGCCTGGTTCACGTTTGAACCAAGTCGCCCAACGATGCCAATGATGCCGCACATGTGAGTCCCTTTGTTGCGGACAGTCGCGCCGCCTTTGTATTCCTTCCCCCTAAATTCGCTTAGGCTTTGGGTCGGTGGGATTTCTTGTTCCAACTGTAGGTGCGCATTCGAGCGGTCTTACCGTATCCACAGGAGGCGCAGACACTCTTCTGCTTGTGATATGCGTTGCGTCCACAACGTCGGCAGCGGATGTGTGTTGTCTTTTGACGACGACCCATGGATGGTGTACCCTTTGACAATTGCTCACCTCGATGTCAACGCCACCTGCCTCCTCCTTATGAAGTCAACGATGGACGGGCGAACCCGATTTTCTCATCCTTCGCTTTCTTCTTTCGATTCGAGGTTCACGAACGAGAGCAGAACCATGATGCTAATCGCCATCAAAATGGCGAGGCTCGTAACGATAAAGTGAACGATGTTGTAGAGAATCTGTGCACGCTGTGATCCATTTTCCTCCATCAAGAAACCTCCTTGACTCGTGAGCAAGAATGTTACGAAAATGCCGAGGATGGCTGCGTAGGTCATCGAAACCCAAGGTGCAGTGGGTTCTTGGCGACTCTTGGAATATTGGAACATATTGACGACGAAGAAGACTGAGGCGATGGTGTAGGATGTTAGGAAGGCATTCAAGAATCGAGTTACGCCACGCTCCGTGTCATAGGTCGAATTTCCAGATAAAAGGATCAAGACCAATGTTGGTAGGAGAAACAGCAACCCTCCAATCACAAGGTGACGCAAGCCAATGGATTTACTCATCTTCACCACCTCGAATGTTTTGTTGAATGATTTCAGCGGCGTGTGAAAGTTGTTCTTGAGTTGGGGGTGAGAGTCGCTCGAGTCCAGGGCGCTTCCGTTCAAATTGCCAAATAGCGAGGCCAAAAGAGAGTACGGTTAATCCAACCCCTGCAATGAATCCCAAGAGGTCGCTTGCTGCGAACAAGACGGAGTTGTGAAACTCATCGGCGCTTGTCTGATAACCATCGATGAGAACACTGCATATGAGGAGAAGAAATGCACTCCCTCCCATGAGATAGAGGATTCGTGATGTTTGACTGATTCGTTGTCCAATGAGATTCACAACGTATCCTCCTGCAAGAAGAAAACTGCTCATGGCGAGGAGGAACGTCGGCCTGAAGATCATCCAGAAACGGTTCGTCTCTCCTTCCCAAGTGATCGATGGAATCCAGTTTGTATTGTTCCAGTGCATTGATTCAAGCAATGCAAAGCCTGAGACAAACATCAGCAACCCCACAGGGCGCATTCCAGGCGAGAACCTACGAACAGGTATGTTACCAGCAAACAACGCAACATACAGCCCAACCAACATCAGAAGAAGAGCGGGTAGGATACTGACGAACAAAGCACTCGAAGCTGCTGAAGGAGAGGACGGAACGGTCAGAAACGAGATGCTGAAGAATAGGATTCCTATTCCTCCAATAATCTTCCCTATCTTCTGAACGGAACGGTCTTTACGAAATTGAAGCCCAATTGAGAGAAAAATCAATCCCAAAGGTGCCCAAAGAAGAAGAGCGACCATGAGTTCATTTTCCATGTTGGTCTTTCATGCCGCCCGACTTATCAATGTGGCTGTAATTCTGCTTTTTCACGGGCTTTTTGAAGTGGAGTCATGCGACGACAGCAATAAATACCCGACGATGGTCGCCAAACTGTTCAGGTGATGACCATGGTAAAGATGCCACGTCAAATTAAGCGTTACAGTCCTTCTGCTGGTAAGCACACCCTCCACACAGTTGAGCGCGTCAAGAAAAAGCGTGCTTCGGAACTTCGCTGGGGTCAGCGACGTTTCCGTAAGGTGATGCGTGGGTACCGTGGTTTCCCACGTCCAAAACCGGACGGCCGAGAAAAGCCAACCAAGCGTGTCAACATTCTCTACCGCTGTACTGAGACTGGAAAGGCTCACTATGCGCCATGCAAGCGAGCCAAGAAGTTCGAACTTGTTGATCGATGAGGTGAAGAAAGATGTCTGGCGAATTTATGAAAGTCTCTTGCAAGGATTGTGGAAATGAATCCATTCTCTTCTCCCGTGCAACCACCGTTATTTCTTGCGATGTCTGTGGTGCAACGCTAACCAGCCCATCGGGCGGAAAAGCAAACCTTGTCGGCTGTACTGTTCTCGAAACGCTGGAATGAGGAGGCTGAGCCTCCATGTCGAAAACCGACCTCATCTACCCAGAAGAGGGCGAACTTGTTGTAGTCACTGTCCACAGTGTCAAACAAAACGGCGCCGATGTGTCTCTTGATGAATACGAGGGCGTTGATGGATTCATTTTCATTGGCGAGATTGCAAGTGGTTGGATCAAGAACATTCGCCGATTCGTTCGAGAAGGACAGCGCTTGGTCTGCAAGGTCATGCCAAGTCGCCGAGACGGTAGTTCGCTGAAATTATCACTCAAGTCAGTCTCAGAGGAGCGTCGTCGAGATCGACTTCAGCAATGGAAGAACGAGCAACGTGCATTACAGTTGTTCAAGGTTCTTTCAGAATCTCAGAAGTGGGAAACGGATTTTGCAACCGAACTTCAAACGGAATTAACACAGGTCTTCGAGACGCTTTACGGAGCATTCGAGGAAGCAGCGATGCATGAAGGTTCCATTGTTGATGCAGGATTTGAGGGCGACTGGATTCAACCGTTCATCGAACTAGCATTCGAGAACATCATACCTCCATACGTTGAAATTCGTGGTATTCTCACATTAAAGGTCGAAACAGGAAACGGTGTTGAAACCATTCGAGATGCACTCATCGCAGCTGAAAAAATCTCTTCCCCTGAGCAAGAAATCGAGGTCAACTGTTACTATGATGGTGCTCCAGAGTACAGAATTGAACTGCGTGCACCTGATTTTAAGACAGCGGAAGACACTTGGACAGCATCCATCGCAGCAGTCGTTTCCGTCATCGAAGGCGCTGGTGGAACGGCTGATTCATACCGGGAGTGAAATCGATGCCTCGTCAACTGCTTCAACAATGCATTGCTTGCAAGGCTTGGTGCTTGGAAACAACTTGCCCTCAGTGTGGTGGGAAGGCACAAGCTGCAGCACCGTTGAAATGGTCTCCTGAGGATCACAGAGCGAACGTTCGACGACAATTGAACAACGTCGAATCCCCTGATTGGTCTCAGACCATACCTACTCTGCCTTCGCTTGAAGAAATGCGAATTGGTTCCGAAGAACAAGAAGAAGAATGAGCCTCTTTTGGCTTGTTCATTGTCAAACATTATACCCCTTGATGCAAGGGTAGGAAACTCATGACACTTCTAGTGGACGTTTTGGATGAAGACGGACTCAAGGCTTCGGACATTGTTCTCTTTGCATTACCGGGTGTAGGTGACGTTGGAAAGAACGCCATTGAATTGCTGAATGAAGCCAATAACGCAACACCTGTAGCACGCTTTATCCATCCAGGTCTGACTCCCCTCGCACGTCTGGATGAGGATGGTTTACTCGCACCACCTCATCTCTTAGCCAAGCGGATTGAAGTTGAAGGAGGAAGATCGATAATCACCATCACGGGTCGTGGTCAGCCGAGTGAATCCTTCCAACAACATAATTTTTCAACAGAACTATTGAAACACCTATCCGATTCAAACATTGATGAAATTATTGTCCTAGCAGGATTGATGTCGACTCCGGAAATCAAGGAGGCCTTTGCCGTTGCAACCTCCTCCTCTCATCGTGTGAACCTCGAAGAGCGTGGAATTGACGTACGTCGTGATCAACCATCTGGTGGAGCGATTGGGATGTCTGCTTTGATGGCCTCCCTTGCACCGATGTTTGGCCTTTCTTCCGTGTGTGCAATGGCCACCACAGTCGGTGCGAGCGGAGATGTTCATGCCTCAATTCGTCTTTTGGAATTTCTATCGAAAGGTTGGAACCTCAATGTTCGGTTACCTGAAGATGCCACGTCAAAAGTGTTGGCAAAATTGAACGAGTTAGCACCGAACGGTACAACAGACCACGTTCGTGAACTGATGGAAGAACCAGATGCGTTCTACATTTGAGCGCCGAGAGAGGGATTTGAACCCCCGCGTCCAAGGGACAGTGGATTTCGAATCCACCGCAATACCGGGCTATGCGATCTCGGCTTGGTTGCTGCCTGTGCGCCACCGTCATAAGCGTGATGCTTCACAGGCCACTTCATGCACGTCACCTTCCACGGGCGAGACCACAATTGTACAATTGAGGTTGAAGATGGAGTCTCCATTCGTCAAACACTCGAAGCGGCAGGAATCCTTCCATCAACCGTTGTTGTCAGTTTTGAAGACCGCATCCTTCCACACAGCACTATCTTGAATGCCGATGTCAAACTTCTCGTCACCACGGTCTCATCAGGTGGTTAGTCGTGCAGGATATGCAACCGTGATGCACGATACATTTCTCCTCGTTCAAGAGCAGCCCAGCCATCAATACCAATGTTGGTAATCACAACACGGTCACCAGGAGTGAGCATTTCGTACTGTGGCCCCCAATCCGCTTGCCAACCTTCAACTTTCAACGAACCTGTTTCGTCCATGATCATCAAGCCTTGACGACACCAATCTCCACGTGCAGAACGGCCTCTTTTCTCTGTTCTATAGACAACAGTGCCAGCAACATTCCATCGGGCACGAGGTGTATGAAGAGAGATTTCATCGTCTCCTTCTTGCAATCGAAGAACTCGGGCAAATGGATCGACTTTCAGAACGAAAGCACCCTTGTAATTGATCTGGAAGAAGGCATCCTCAACGCTAACCAGCTCTCCTTTCTTCAAATCGTCAGGAAGTGTTGAACCACCTTCTTTGTAATCTGATGCTTTGATTTGAACATCGGCAAAAGCAGAATTTCCCTCGGCAATGGTGATACGAGGTTGATTGCCACGAACTACAGCATGGACGCGTCCAGTGACGGTGTGTCTTGTTTTGATGTCATTCAGAGGCGTGATTTCTGTTTCAGCAATCATGCCCGGCAAATGGTAGGTTCCTCCATTTGGATGTTCATCGGAAAATCCTCCTGTTGGACAGATATGAGACCAATCGCATCGTTGACATCTCGTTAACGTCTGAGATTCATCGGATGGAACGCCTCCAGGGCCGAATGAACGCATCGGAGCAGGTTCGGGGGGACAACGTTCAATGGACGGCGTTTCTTCTCGTAGTTCCGACCATAGCGCTTTCAATTCAGACCCAATCACTCCTAATTCTTGTTCGGATGGAACGTCGATGTTCTTCTTTGCATCCGCAGCAAGGTACCAGATTTCAAGTGCGTCTATAATCTCTTTCTCGTGCGTACTCCACCAGAGGTAGGCATACATACGCAATTGCTCAACATAGTCTCCTGATCGGTCTGAGTTGCCAAGCGATGCTTTGATGTCGACGATTTTGTTGATACCACCCCAGCGATAGACGAGGTCATACTCTCCTTGGAACCAATGCTCTGGGTGAACTGCGTTCATCATGAAGGGCTTTGCATCTGGATCTACAAACCACGGTCGAGCAATCTCCCATGCTTCAATCAGCGAGATCGAACCAGTTTGAGCAAGTGGATGTCCATCAATCGAATAGCCTCGCCCATCGGGAGCTGGCCAAGAAGGGCGTTCTCCTTTTCTCCACGACCCCAGTTCCTCTTCGGGTAGCGATGTGAAACAGGAGTTGACTTCAATCATGTGCATTTTAATGCCGTTCAACGCCATCATTGCACATCGGTCAACATCAACATCTTCATCCCAATCGCCTGCTCTTCGATCATGTTTGAACCACTCAAGCCGCATCGCTTCCAAACAAATGGCAAGGTGTGAGAGAACTCGGCGATTCGCCCATGCGTGGAGCGCTTGCAAATCTGCAGGCCATTTTGATTCAGGGAGTACAAGCAATTGTTCAGCAGGCCACTTATGTTCGTAATCTCGATCTGGCCGACCATCATCATCCAACGGTGTTTCAGCGTAAATATCGGCTGGAGCACTCTCGACGATAAGGGCTGGAGATTCTTTGAGTGTTTTACAGATGGCTTCTTCGACAGCACGTCCAACAAACAGGATTGGTATTTGTGGCATTACAAATCGACGCACTTTTTCATAATACCAAAGGCGTGGACAGGCCTTCCATGTATTGACCTGGCTTGCGGAAAGACGGTTGTATTGTCCGATGAAATCTAGTTCCGCATCTGGCAATCGGACAGGCATAGGAGAAGGACTGAAACCGACCCCTCAAATACCCTTGGATGGGAATGCAGTTCCAGAGAGTTCGATTCTGGTTTTTCGAACATCGATCCGAAGTTGAACCAATCCGGCTCGCCAACCAAGTTCAGCCCCAATCAAGCGTATTTTCTCACCTGGTTGCAAGGACAAAAGTCGCTCACTCATGGCTGAACCAAAAGCCACAACTTCGGCAACCTCCTTCCCATCCCAAAGATGGAAAGCCAACATCGACCACGGTCGGCCATCAAGTCGCATTCCACTTTGCTGTCGAATGGACAACACCAATCCTTCCACATTGGCTCGTGTTCGTAACAAGCCAATACGAGTGCTCGTATGTTCTGCATCTCCGAGTGGAACGATTTCAGAATCACCATCGACATAGAGCCTTGGCTGATCTCTCCAAACGCCAGGTAGAGCATTCTTGATGACGACCTTTGTTTCACTCGAATTATGCAGGTGAGGGAATGCGCCAGGCTCAGCCTCTTCGATAGCGATGGTTGCTTCTCCTGCCTTCAGCATCGCTCCCAATACAGGTTCGTTGAAATGATTTGGAAGTGGACCCCACTGAGCGATGAGTTCTCCTGAAACATCAACTCGAGATGGAATGTCCGAGAATGGCATACATGGCGATTGAATCTCAACACCTTCCAACATACGTTCTCGCGTAGTATCGTTCATCGGCCCAGCGGTTTCGAGATTCTCAAAGGAAACGCTGCACCATCCGCATCCAGGTGCATCACCTGAGCAAGCGTTCAAATGGTCTGCGACAATCTTCTCCGGATTTGCCGGAAGCATCGAAGCGCCTTCACCCATACTTCTCATCTGTTCATTGATCGAAAAGAATTCACCATCCATTGATGTAAGTTCTTCTTCACTTGGAGTCTTGTAAACGATTCGCTCTTTGCTCGAGAGGTACCAACCCTCCATGTTTGCAACCATTCCTTCTTCCTCTGTTCTTGACCAAAGCCAAGCATAAAATCGCAATTGATGTTGGAGACTTTCTGCGAATGTACCACCTGAATGTCCAGATTTAATATCAACGAGGCGGACCCTACCATCCCAACGCAGAACCAGATCAAGTTCACCAGCAGCCCATCCCTCTGGGTGAAACATACGTTGAGGTTGATGAACACGAGGATCCTTGAACCAAGGTCGAGCAATCTCCCAAGCTTCATTCCATTGTATTGCCTCTCCTTTTTTTTGCCATTGAAATGGGTGCTCAATAGACCAATCTCTTGCCTGCAAAGACCGTACCTTATCAGGAACCGGGAACGATGGAATTTCGCCCCACGCAGGTGAAGGAACCTTGAATGGAGAGGAGCCTGAACGATATTGATCAAGATAAGGTCCACCTTTCTTTGAGAAGCAAGCCTCAACCTCTTCAAGGAACAAATCGATACCATGACGAAGTTTCATCTCGTAATTTTCAACCTCGACGGTTGACCAATCAGAATCATCTCGTTTCCACAGTCGAGCATTCCATGCTTCCTCGCCCTCATGCCAAGCGGTTTGTGCTTCCTCTTCGCAGAGGACGTATGCCCACGTTCGCAATGCATCCAAAGAATCCATCATACCAGGCCGGTGCATAAGAATTCGACACAAGGCGTCCTCGATTACAAGACCCGTAACCTGGCCAATCGATGAGGGCGAGGAGAGACCTACTTTGCGCGTCAGATACCATTGACGAGGGCATCGAAGGAAGGTTGTCAATCCAGAAGCAGAGAGACGCGAACGGCTCCTTCCAAGAGGTCCTCCCATTGGTGGAACGCCGACAGGCATGTTCTCTCCTCATGATGGTGGTCTTTAGAACTCGTGACGTTCTATTTGCTGTCGAACGAGTAAAAGTCTCCAACTTCGCGTTGCTCACGGTCTTTTCGACTCTCCGCCTTGTTGATTCGAGGTCGTTTCGAATCGTGGTCACGACGGAATGTAACATTGACATCATTGAGGAAACGATTCATTCCATCACGAAGCGAATAAGGTCCCATTGCCTTTCCGTGAACGCCTCCTTCGCCTTCAAAGACAAGCAAGGAATCACTGACAATATCGATGAAGTAGACATCGTGGTCGATGACGAATGCTGATTTTTCATTGGCTTCCATCGTTCGGCGAATGGCCTTTGCAGCCTCCATTCTCGCATTTGCATCGAGGTGTGCAGATGGTTCATCGAGGAGATAGAGATCGGCTTCTCGACCTAAGCAAACAGCGATTGATACAGCCTGGCGTTCTCCACCAGACAATTTCTTCACACGCTTTGGAAGAAGCGAATCGACACCAAGTGCTCGAATGACGTTGACGTTAAACTCACCACTTCGCCATCGCATTCCCAATTCACTATCAAGCCACATTTGAACGGTACAATCCATATCGACATCGATGTGTTGAGGCTTGTAGGAAACGGTTGCTTCATTGGTCACCCACCCATTATCGTACTCGTGCTCACCAGCAAGAATCTTGATCATGGTTGATTTTCCAGTGCCGTTTGGACCCACAACACCGACCACTTCGGAGCGATGAACAGAACCATCCCCAGTGGACAGTTCGAAACTACCGAGTTTCTTTCCTAGGTCGCCCCATTGAACAACGACACTTCCTTTCTCAGCAGTTCGCTCATGATGTTTGAGGAAACGAATCGGTTTGTCACGAATGCGGACGTTTTCTTCGACGAGGAATCCATCAAGATACGCATTGATTGCAGTTCGCGTCGAACGAGCTGGTGTGAAGATACCAAAAGCACCCTTTTTCCCGTAGACAATGTGAACCAAATCTGCGAGCACGTCGAGAACAGCAAGGTCGTGTTCAATGACGATGACACGCTTTGTTTCTGCCAGTTCCTGGATGATTCGAACAATTCTCATTCGCTCATGAATGTCCAGATAGGAGGACGGTTCGTCGAAGAAGTAGACGTCGGCATCTCGCAAGATTGTTGCACAAATGGCCATGCGTTGCAATTCACCACCAGACAATTGTTGGACGGTACGTTCGAGGAGATGTGAAATTCCAAGAGCACTGGTCATCTCATCGAACATGCCACGTTCGTCGACTTTCCGTAAAAGACCTTCAACGGTGCCTTGGACTCGTTTTGGTAAGCGATCAACGTTCTGAGGCTTGAGTGCAACCTTGATACCTCCATCTCTCACAGAGATGAAGAAATCTCGAAGTTCGCCCTTTGGGAGAGCATCGATGACGTTGTTCCAATCAGGATCCTGATCCAGCCAATCGCCAAGGTTTGGGGTCATTCTTCCAGCCAAGGCATTGAAGGCAGTTGATTTCCCCATGCCGTTGGGGCCGAGAATGCCCACAACCGATTCTTTGGTTGGTGTTGGTAAGCGAAACAGTCTGAATCCGTTCAAACTGTAACGATGAATCATATCCGATTCAAGTTCGCTTGGTAATTGTTCAATGATCAATGCATCATGAGGGCACTTGTTGATGCATATTCCACATCCAATGCATAAAGATTCAGAGATGTGTGGTTTCCCGGTCTTCTCATCCATGACGATGCATTCTTGCCCATTGCGAACCGGTGGACAGTAGTGAAAACATTCGTCGTTGCACTTCTTAGGTTGACAATTGTCTTCCTTAAGGACTGCAACTCGCATGTAACCACCTTAGCCTTTCCAGAACTTCATCATCCATGAGCATTCGCATAATCGTACCATCCGAAGATGGGAACGAAAGGCCTGTTCAAACAAGTCCCTTGAGGTGTTCTGCACCACGAACAACACGAGTTGTGGTTGGTGTTGGGAACTTCATACCGGCCTTGCGTAGAGCATCTTTGGCAGTAAGGTAGTTGGCTGCATTGCAGTGAATGGAAATGATTCGCTGGCCACGGCGGACACGAGCGGCTGTTCCGACATTCTTTCCGAAAGCACATCGCATACCTTGAGAAACACGGTCAGCACCTGCACCGGTCGCTTGCTTGTTCTCTCGGAGAACGTGGTGTGGGTAGGTGTGTACACGGAGAGCGTAACCTTGTGCACCAGCCTCCTTACGAATGGTGGAGTTGGAAATAACACGGGCTGCTTCGAGTGCAGTGTGTCGGATCTGACAGTTGTTGTCAGCACGGAGTTCGAGGACAACTGGGAATCCACCTGTCTCTGCGGCACGACGATTACCAGAGTGGTATGCAAGAATACGGTTGTTCGGGACACCACCGATATACTTGCGTCGAGTATATGCTGGTCCCTTGAGACGGCGATACATGGATGCGGGCTTACGTGCCATATTCAGTCCTCCAAGCATCCCTCCGACTGATGCTCCCTTTATCATCCCTCCGATGCATTACCACTGAGGATATGATGGCCATTTTTGTTACAGAACAATGGGAAGGAACTTAATCATTCAATGCTAGCGAACGTCATGGCGAGTGGCTGGAGGAAGTTACTCGAGGAAGAATCAGAGCACCAATGGCTTGCTATCGGCCTTTTTTTCGTGTTTATCATCATCGGTGGTTTTCTGATAGGTGGCACGAATTCACTGGAAGGTATGGTGCTTGGCACCGATCCCTCGCACGATTTGGTCTTCGAAGAGGGCGACTATCTCATCGATATTGAATACCATCGCGATGCCTCTTGGAGTGAAGCACACAGTGGAATTCTCAAAACGCATCAAGGGTACAAGATGTATCAGCAAATGAGCCCAGACGATGTCGATGATATTCTCCCTGAAAACGATCCTTCCATTGCCAATGTCACCATGTTCACTGCCAATTCCGATGGAATTCTCACCTTTTCAACCGCTCTAAACACGCTATCAACCTATGTGGACGGTATGATTTCTGATCAAATACTGAGCGATACCCATGGTTCCGAATTTGGAATTAACGGTCTTGCTACTGACCCTTCTTCGCTCCTCAACAATCGATTGCTGATTACTTCCGAGGACGGTGGTTCGGGTCTTCGGGGCTTGAATGGACAAGGCCTCGTCACCATGACCTCCCCTCTGCAAGATTCTGTGGTATGGGAAGAAATCGTCTACCTCAAGGATTCGACATTTTTGGTTGCTGGCACATTCACGATTCAGACGTCGTCATCCCAGAGTCCAGCCTCACTATCACCACAAATCGTTCTGGCTCATGTGTTCTGGGATGGTGATTCCACCGCTCCACAAATTGTACGACAAATGATGGGGAACGGGAGTGAAATTCATTCGATGAGTCGCACCGCTGACGGTGGTGCTGTAGCCTCAACAGATCAAGAATTTTACATTGTTTCAAAAAATTCTGTTCAGGTTCTGAGTTATTCATCAACCTCCATGGTCTATGAACCAGAATACGATCGTGCATGGTTGTTTGGCGAGCGTGGAAGTGAATCCATCTTACGAGTTGATGTTGAAACTGGTGAATCGAGTGTGAAAAAACTCGGCTATCCCCTTCCAATCATGCCAACATCGGGCGTGATTTCAGGTGAAACCCTTTACCTTCACGGATTTGATGCTCAAGGAGAAGCAGATCGACTTTCTTTGGATTTGAGCATCGAAGGTTCGCTTTCTTCGGGTCGAGGCTTCCTGAATTTTGCGTTCATCATTGTCGGTGTCATCATGATAGCAACTCAAGGCTATCTGATGGTTGAGAAAGCAATGCATGTGAAGAGAGCGTAAGACACCGACTTTTCCGAACCTTAATCACCTCTCGTCATCAGGCTCCATCCTGCATACTGCAAGGTAGGGGTTTCAATGGCAAAACGGAGCATGATGGACCAATTCCATGAGCTCAAAGAAGCCAATCCCGGAACCATTCTCTTTTTTCGGATGGGCGATTTTTATGAATTGTTTCATGACGATGCCGAAGTCGGTTCGAACGTCCTCGGACTCGCGTTGACCTCTCGTGACAAAAACGCAGAGAACCCAATACCTATGGCTGGTTTCCCATGGCATCAATTGGAAGAGAATCTTCGCCTTATGCTACGTGCAGGCTACAAGGTAACGGTCGCTGAACAAGAGGAAGAATTGCGCGAAGGTGCGAAACTCTTGGAACGCATTGTGACAAGAATTTACACGCCTGGTTCCCTTTACGAAGAATCACTCATTGGCTCGGATGCCTCTGCATTGCTTTGCAGCCTTATGGTCGAGAACGAAGCAGTAGCCATTTCGATGATCGATGCTTCCACAGGTCAAGCTTGGGCAGTTGCCTTCGAAGGTGAAGGAAAATGGGCTTCTATTTACGATGAAATCATGCGATGGAATCCAAGTGAGTTAGTGCTAACACCACCGGATGCTGAACGAAGTGAAGTCCTCCATTTGCTCGGAATGCTTGATTCAATTGTCGTGAGTCAGCATTCACACCAACCCAAGCGCGCCTCACAGCGCCTCAAGACAATGTTGGAAGTCAACGATTTGGGACACCTTGATCTTGGGCAATCACCTTCTGCGCTCCAAGCGACAGCACTGGCTGCAGATTATCTCGCATCCGTTCACCGACACGATGACATTGCTATTCGAGATGTTGAAATTCAGGAAACTTCCGAGGGGATGGTTCTGGATCAGACCACGCTTCGAAATCTTGAGATCACCCAGACGCTTGCTGGTGAATACGAAGGATCCTTGTTGTGGGCTATGAACAAATGCCGAACTGCAATGGGTCGACGTTGTTTGAAATCCTGGCTCTTACGACCACTCTCAAATGTTGATGCTATGCAAGCAAGGC
>JAPOIF010000044.1:0-2051 GCA_029979085.1 Methanobacteriota archaeon
GCATCGAAGTGAGGTTCCTTCCCAGACCCAGTTTACTTTGCATCCTTCAAGCGGAATAGGGTGGCAATGTGGGATGATGCGAGGTGTTTCTTTGACCGCTTGAATCGCAGCAATGGTCGATGCTTCGAGGACATCGCCTTTCTTGACCATCTTGTTGACAATGGCTTGTTTGGTTGCTTCTTGGAGATGCAAAACACCCGTTGCTGTCGCTTTTCTCTCTACAACTGGCTTTGAGCCGATTTCAACAATACCTTGTATTTCTTTGTCCATATTCATCCCAATCCTGCTTTCCATGTCGATCCTTGCGAGGTCACTTCACGCTTCCACAACGGCGCCTGTTTCTTGAGTTCATCGATGAGCCATTCACACGCTTGGAATGCTTCTTTTCGGTGAGGACTTGCAACGTGAATACTTACAATCGAATCTTGTGGTTCAACACGTCCAGTTCGATGCGCCATGGCGACGGAGAGTGTTCCGAATGTGTCACAAGCCTGATTGGCCAAGTCTCGAAGAACTGAACCAAGTCTTTCCTGCCATGCGTCGAACTCGAGGGCATACACTTCAGCCTCGCCTTCTGTTCCTCGAGTGATTCCGAGGAATGAAACGATAGCGCCGCATCCCTCTGTCTCGAGTTTTTCTCTCAATGCAGCATGGTCGAGAGCGTCAGGGGCTTCTTCGATAACGATGTGCCGCCCCATGATGATGCGAAGGGAGCGCATGATTCAAGGGTAACGGCTCGATGGGGCAACATGGCCGATAGCCCCGACGCAACCGAACCCATCCACATTATGGGTGCCGGATTGTCTGGCTTGGCTGCTGCAACCCTTCTCGCAAAGGCAGGGAAAGAAGTGCATGTACACGATATTCGAGAAAATTCAGGAGCTCGATTTGACGGTGATTTCCAAGCACTTGAAAATTGGTCGATGGATGTCGATTTCTTTGAACAATTGAAGGAATGGGGTTTTGATGCCACCGAATTCCAAGCTACTGAGTTCCATGTTGTTGATCTGATCCATCCCGATGATGTCATCACCCAGCCCAAAAGTGACCGTGTTGCCTATCGAATTGTTGAACGTGGAACATCGGATCATACCATCGACCAGGGGATGAAGCGTCAAGCGATGGCTGCTGGAGCCACCATCCATTACAAATCCCGAGTCAAAGAAGAAGATTGTACCATCATTGCTTGTGGTCCAAAAGGAACTTCAGCTGTTGCTTATGGTGAAATCTTCAAGACTTCACATCCGAACCATATCGCTTTCCAACTCAACGATAAACTCGCTCCAGGCGCCTATTCGTACCTCATCATCGTTGACGGAGTTGGCCTTATTTGCACGTGTCTTTGGCGTAAACAATCCAAGAGTGAACGCTTCCTCAACGAGACCATCGCATGGTATGAGAAGCATTATCCTGATCTCGACCGAACACCAATCAAGCGTGTTGGCGGGAAAGGAGATTTCACCATCAACCAGCGCTATAAGCAAGACGGACGTTACTATGTTGGCGAATCCGGAGGACTTCAGGATTTCATGTGGGGATTCGGTATGCGTATGGCGGTATGGTCGGGTGTTTTGGCAGCCAAGGATATACTCGGAGAATGCGATTATGAAACGGAGGTTCGCAAACAATTGCTCCCATACGTTCGCACCAGTGTTGCAAATCGATGGCTCATGAATCGCGTTGGTGATGGTATGTTCAAACGGATGTGCCGCCGTTGGATGAACGATCAGAAGAAGCGGGGTGACGGCCTTGTTTGGGTTGGTAACCTGTTCAAACCTCGTTGGTACAAAACGCTCCTCTATCACATGGTTGCGCCATTTATGCTCACCAAAGACCCGAAGGCAATGGGGCGAGGCGTTCGTCGAATGCCATTCCGAAAGGCCAAGGCAAGGGACGTATGGGAACAGTCGCCAGAGGCAGTTTCGATTGGTGAAGAATGGAATGAAGTTCGAAGAGGCGGTGGCAAGGTTTCTTTTGCCAATGACTCCGATGAAGCGAGCATTTCGAGCGAGTAGACGCGACGATTCGTTCATAATGCGAACCGCTTTCGG
>JAPOIF010000044.1:2147-12610 GCA_029979085.1 Methanobacteriota archaeon
TCGTTTGCCAATGACTCCGATGAAGCGAGCATTTCGAGCGAGTAGACGCGACGATTCGTTCATAATGCGAACCGCTTTCGGACAAATATGAGCGACCTCAATTTCGAAGCCATGCCAAACAAACTCGTGAACTACGCTACACTCGATGGCATCGCCGTCATCGAATTGGCAAGTGATGCTGCTGGTGCAGCATTGACTGAGGCAAACGACCGCTCCCCAAACACATACACACACGGTATGATGAGCGACCTCGACGATGCGATCATCAAGGCTCGATTCGATGACGATGTTTCGTGCATCGTCCTGACAGGAAACGGGTCATCCTTTTTCTCTGCAGGAGCATCGATTCAAATGTTGAACAGCGTCTCTCCAGGCTTCAAGTACAACTTTTGTCTTCACGCGAACGAAACGCTCTCTCGTCTTGAGCAGACGCCAAAGTTGGTCGTTTGTGCCATCAACGGTCACGCAGTCGGTGGCGGCCTTGAAATCGCTATGGCCGCAGATATCCGAATTGCTCGCAAGAACTCAGGAAAGGTCGGTCTACCTGAAATCAACCTCGGTGTTCTCGCAGGTACTGGTGGAACCGCTCGATTGACTCGACTCATTGGAAAGGCCAAGGCGCTTGAGATGATGGTTACGGGTGAATTGATGTCCTTTGAGGATGCACACGCACACAATCTCATCAACCACATTTGGGAGGGAGATGCTGCTGATTTCCGCCGAGATATTCTCGATTGGTGCAGTCAATTCACACTTCCAAACAAGGCGACCAAGGCTGTTGGAAACATCAAGCGTTCTTGCCAGACGGGTCCAGAAATCCCATTCGAGTACCATCTTGCTCTTGAGCGAGAGTTGCAAGCCGCACTCTTCAACTCAAGCGACGCAAAGGAAGGTATTGCTGCCTACGTCGAGAAGCGTGTCGCAAACTTTACTGGTCAATGAGCGTGAAAGGGATGTCCGATTATCACATTCCTGCTGACGTCCCAGACGACCTTGCAGACACCTACCTCGAGAACCTCATGGCTGCTACATGCGGAACGGGTTCCATGAATCTGTTTGCATGCGATCAGAAAATCGAGCATTTGAACGATGACTTCTATGATGGAGGAAATTCGATTCCGCTTTCATCCAATGACCCAGGTCACCTCTTCGAGATTGGAGCGCAGGCGCATCGAGAAGGAACGGTTGGTGTTCTTGCTGCGCAAGGCGGTCTCATTTCCTTGTATGGTCGTGACCATCCTGATGTTCCTTATCTCGTGAAACTTAATTCCAAGTCTCACTTGGTGAAAACCAAGCAACGAGATCCGATCAGCCTCGCCATGTGGGATATGGATGACGTAATGTCGCTTGTTTCCAACGGACTGAACGTTGTTGGAATCGGTTACACCATTTACATCGGTAGTGAATACGAACATGAGATGATGACCGAAGCTGCTCACTTCATTCGCCAAGCCCATGAAGAAGGCATGATTGCTGTCGTTTGGATGTATCCGCGCGGTCAAGCGGTCGAGGATGAGAAAGATCCTCAACTCATTTCAGGGGCTGCAGGTGTTGCAGCATGCATTGGTGCTGACTTTGCGAAGGTCAACTATCCACGTGCATGGGAAGGCATGACACAACCAGAATCGCTCAAGATTGCTGTTGAAGCAGCAGGCCGGTGTGGGGTCATTTGTTCCGGAGGTGGATCGCTACCTGCACGTGAGTTCTTGCAGCGACTCTGGGATCAAATCAACATCAGTGGCTGCAAAGGAGCAGCAACCGGACGAAACATTCACCAGAAATCGACGGATGAAGCAGTTCGAATGACGGCTGCTTGCCACGCCATCATCTCACAAGGTGCAAGTGTTGACGAAGCAATGGATATTTTCCAAGGCAATTGAGCGGATCAATCACTCAATAGGAATTTCTTAACCAGCCAAGCAACTGCCGCTCCACCGATTGCAATTCCGACGATTGCGAGAAGGCTGAGGTTTTGCACGGAGCTCAACTCAGTTTTTCTTCATGTCATCGCCCATGGTGATGTTACCATCTTGGTCGATGATGATTGGAGTTCCTTCTTTCCATCCAGGGCAATTGTCTTCAACCCAGATTCGAGTGGCCCACTCGCAGATGTCGTATCCTCCTGAGAGAATACCGGATCGCTTGATGTAACCGACTTTGACGATGTCTTTGTCTTTGGAGAGGACATTACCGAGTTGCTGACTCGTTGTACCATGACGCATTGTGCTGTTGATGTGCTCAAGGATCTCTGCGGTGTTTCGCGGTCGATCGCCTAGGAATTTCTTGATTTTTTCTCGTATGCGTACAGTTTTCATATTTTTGTCCTCCTTTGAATTTCGCTTTTCGTTCATTGACGATGTCGCTATACCAAAGGAGCGAGGCCACTCATATAACCGTTCCTCCAACAAACGACGAGTTTGTTACCATTACTGACTCAAATCAGTGTAATTTCTACACGAATATCCTACTCATGTAAGTGAAACCTCACGATTCCAGTGGAAACATGTAACTATATGTAACTAAATTAAGACATTAGACGTAACAAATAAAAAGGAGGCACATTAGAGCGTAACAAAAGTGACTCATTATGTCCAAAAAGACCATTCGAAGTCGGTATCAACGCCGTATCCTCGATTGGCTCTTGGATGGTGGAGGAACGGTATCACAAGCTTCCGAAGTCCTTGGAATCGCCATGCCGCACGCATCACTCGCCATGCGTCAGTTGAGAGAACTTGGAGAAGTGCAACGAGATGAAAGCGCATCCATACGTGGCGCAATACATCGATTAACACCCTCTGGAGCGGATCATCTACTCCGTGATTTGGTTGAACGTGTACGAAAACAAACAGGATCTGTTCCCAATGGGATGAACGCAATTGTTCTCTCAAACGACCGCTCAAGCATTGTTCTCGGTGTACTTTCTACACCCTCATCGAGATTAATCTCCCTTCCGAGAAGAGTGGAATTGTTGGAGCGAGATTCCAAATTCTCTTCCAGTGGAAAGGGAGGGGGGCTTTGGGCTGTTCAACGCGGTGAATCGATTCATTGGTTTTCGTTAACGACCTACGAACCTTCATCGCCTCCGAATGTACCGGTTGAGGGAACATTGACTGCTTTTTCAAATCAAACGGATCGAATTGGTATTCTCCGTTTGAGGTTGCTCAATCCGTCCGATAGTTGGGGTGTTGCGAACGGTACATGGATTCGTCTCGACGCACCCGATAATGATGGGCCATCACAACTCCAAATTGGTGAGCATTCGATTGGGCACGTTGTTGGCACCCACTTCGCCGTTCGTCCAGAGCACGGATTATATGCGCACTTGCCTTCTTCAGTTGATCGAACGTTACTTGTTTCGACACTCGGAAATCATGCACAATTGATGACTGAGTCGTTTTCTTTTTCCAATCACCGTTCACTTCCGATTGAAATTCTTGGTCCGTGGATGAGGAAGCGGCATCCTCGTCTGTCGAGCGCTAAACGAAAAGCACGTCTCCGCTCACTCACTCGATGGCTTTTGTCCGGACGTGGGAAACAGCCACACCTGAATCTTCGTCGAGCATTATTGGCTGACTTTGGTGAGCGAACGTGGAAAGAGCATCCGAATGCCATTGATGTCGTCTTTTTGGAAGGGATTTCTCAACATGGTGCAACATGCATCGTTGAATGGATGCTCGAATCAACATCGTTCGATATGGTGGTTGAATGGCCGTGGGCTGAAATTGATGATACGGCCTTGATGGAGCGTTTGTTGTCTTCAGGCCGGTGTCGTGCCCTCATTACGTCACGTGGAGAGTCAAAAGAATTCTCTGGAAAAACAGCAATGATTCTCCCTTCTGATGATTTAGCAACGATTTCCTATCGTCCACAAGAGACGATCGATTTCCGAGTTGAGTTGAAACGGTCGTCATCTCGCTCTGAGCCCGAAGCAACACGCGAGGGAATTCCTGCTAATGCAAACGAACTTCTCGAGTGGTTCCAATCCGGAGGATTGGATGAATCGATTCTTTCAAGTCAAGATTCAGCGTTGGCACAGGGACGTCATCACATTCGCAAAGCAATGCGCTTGTTTCCAGGAGGTGACGCTGATTTTGCGAACGCAGTGGAGCGCGAGAATCCACTTGCCGCTTGGATTGCGAGCCCTGAATCGGAACGTCCATCACGTTGGAAACGAATCGCAAGTGTTCTTCCGTTTGGATGGATTGACCTTGTCCAAGTGAGCGAACTTGATGCAGTCTCTTTGGTTCAAGCCATGAGTCAAACTGATACGCTTTGGAAAGAACAGGCTGTACGACAAGTTCTCCATGCGTGCGATGCGAATTCATCGCTTATGGTTGATCTTGTACCACTTCTTGATGATGATGCACACAAAGCTATGACCGCGCATGTACTTCTTCTTTTGAGTCGAACACATGCTAATGAACTGAGGACAACGCTTTCGAGAGCAACCAGTATATGGTTGGATGCTCCTTTTGGTGAAGAACATGTTCTGAATGCCCTTTTTGATATCAACACAAACCTTGTCCAAAGCGATGAGGAATTGTTTCAACGGTTTCTACGCGGCGCCCAAGTCCATCCTCGAGGTTCAATCTTGCGTGAATGGTCGCAAGTGATTCAACTTCTCGAAAATCAAGCACCAATACCGTTGGACGTGATGCGAACCTGCATCAATGTACTTCCAGAACAATGGTGGTCAACATGGGCATTGGACTGGCTTGATGCACAACTTTCGACAGCAGGAGGGCGAGAATGGTTGGCTCATCATCCAAAGAATTGGCCTGGCTTAATCTTCAGGCCGAAAGGTGAGCAACTTGGCATGCCCGGCCACCCTCGGCAGCATCAGGGGTATGTCGGGTATCCAAATGTGAAACTGAACCTCTTGATGGTTCCCGATGGTCCTGGAACGGCTGCCCTCATGGATGTTCATGATATGATTCAACGATTGGATTCTGATGGACCTGTACACGATGGAAGGATCCATGCGTTGGTGGGTTGGCTCACCTGTGATGTAGAGACGTGGCCTGATTTTACCATGGACGAACTTCTTGATGGTCACCATGAAATCGCTAAACTTCTGATTGGGCGTGCGATGTTGCAACGAATGTTGTGAGAGCCGATGTATTGAAATGCAACCTGTTTGACGGCCGCTTGCCGTACGTGCAACATCAGCCTGAGCTACTGTGAAATTGCAATGACGTCTGATACCAACGATACGGTCCGCTATCGAAGACTGGGAGGACCCTTCGGGGAGTGAATTCCGGTGCAAAAGCGGAAACCCGGGCTGGACTATGGGTCCTCGATCGACTTCGGGATGAAATCGAGACAACCAACCGGCTCTACAGTACGCCCTGATACCGAGGGTCAGGCCTTCGAGGAAACAATGAACAAGGCCGTTAGGTATCAGGGCACAGCTTTTCGCTCCATTCAAGCAATTTTGAGCGATGTCATCAAAGGCTTCATGCTTCAGCAGACCACCATGCAAGCAGACCGTTCATTTCGTCGATGTCTCATCGGCGGAACGTTCGATCGATTTCACTCAGGTCATCAATTGTTGATTCAAACTGCTTTACGTCAGGCAGATTTTATCGAAGTTCATGTTGTCAATGATGAAATGGCTCAGGCAAAAGGAGACTGGGTTCAATCACTTGATGATCGAATGGAAACGTTGCTGGATTGGCTCAGCGATACGGCTCATCTCCGATACGAGATCCATGTCCTCAACGATCCTCATGGACCTGCACCCACTCACAGGACTGCGGATAGCATTGTTGCGACGATTGAAACGATACCTCGATGCCACCAAATCAATGAACGAAGGTACGAAAACGGGCTTCCACCACTCTCAATTCTTGAGGCTCCTCACTTGAATGATGAACTTGGAGGCATTTTGTCTTCCAGCAGGATTCGTCTCGGTCTTATCGACCAGGAAGGGCATCCATGGATTCCACCAACATTCGAAGGGAAAGTTCTGCACATGCCTGCGGTGCTCGATGATGAATTCAAAACGCCAATGGGCGAATTGTTTGAGGGTCCGGAGGATGCACCCGAAGTCGCTTTGTCTGCAATGCTTGAGGCATTGCCTGAGAACCATGGAACCATTGTTGCCGTCGGTGATGTCACGGTCAAAGGACTGATGGATATGGGCTTCCTTCCAGATATTGCATTTGTTGATGGTCAAACCAAACGTGAGGCCTTGGATGTGTCTTTGCTTGTCCGCCAAGAAGAGTACGCTCTGCATAGGAAGGTTGTCAACCCGCCTGGTCAACTAACGCCTGAGTTGCTGGACGTTGTTCGTTGGTCGCTGGAGCAAGAAGCATCTGTTCTGATTGAAGTCGATGGTGAGGAAGATCTTGCACCCATGTTTGTTCTCGCCACAGCTCCGCTTGGTACAATCATCGTGTATGGACAACCTCGGCAGGGGGTTGTCATGCGCGTTTTGGATATGGATGCAAAACATCGTGCAAGGAATCTACTTGTTCATTTCGAGGCAGAAGAATGAGCGAATCGCCTCTGGTTACTGTGACTGTTTGTGCCCGTGATGGCGCTCATTGGGTCGAAGACTGTCTTGACGCCATTTTTGCACAAACACATCGTCCTTTGGAAATTATTGCCGTTAACGATGGTTCCAACGATTCAACGGGTTTGTTGATGGATCAATGGCAGCAATCCAAATCAAATACTGACGTTGCGATATCCATTCTTCATCAAGATGCCATTGGCCTTTCAGCAGGTCGAATGGCGGCATTAAACCAAGCCCAAGGTGAGTGGGTTGCCATTACCGACATCGATGTACGACCTGAACAGGATTGGATTGAACACTTACTGAAAGCAAACGTTCCTGTCGGTGAAGAACGAATTGTCGCAGTCACTGGTCGAACTATTTTTCAAACGCATACGGATTTAGTGAGTCGTTTCCGAGCCATTGAAATCGCGTCAAAATATCGGAGCAGGCCAAGACGCACATCGCTTGCAAACGGACCTTGTTCGATGTTTCATCGTCAAGCGTTACTCGATGTAGGAGGGTTCGACCCCGAGTGGTATCATGCAGAGGATATGGAGGTCAGCCTTCGCCTCTTGAACGCCGGTGGAAGCATTGTCTACGCACCCGATGCGCTAGTCTCTCACGTACCTGAAGTCGGTGTCCGTCGTTTCCTTCGCAAGCGGCGAAGAGATGCACGTGCTCACGTGCGCATTGTCCGACATCATCCTTCACGTCAACGCACCGGCCCAGGTTTTGATTTCATAGGTAGTGCCAGTATTGCACTCTCAATCTTCCCGATAACGCTGTTGATGTTGGCAAGCGTCATCCCTTTGTTCTTGGAATTGCCATTGAATCAACCGCTCCAAGAGATGTGGCAAACGCAACTCGCTCTTGGAGGTTTGATGCTTGGCGTGTTGGTTGAATTGATGTTTTGGAGAGGGCCATTAGGAGTGATCACAAGAAGCATGAAGAACGATGGAGGGAAAAGCGGCCTTCTCCTTGCTATTTCTGTGCGCATCCTCATTTTGCGATGGTCCATTGCCTTATGGCAAGGCCTCATCTTAGGTTGTATTGATGCAATCTTTGCACGGAACGGTCACAAGCGATTGTTTCGCTGATCACATCACGGTTTCGTCACCAGGTGGTGCTCGGCTTGCAGCGTTGAGAGCAAAGCCAAATGCAACCAGAGTGATGGAGACGGAGTAGACACCAAGGTCGATCCATGTCATGTACATGACACTGTATCCAATGTAGAAAGCAAATCCAAGAAGAAGGCACCATGCACCAACGGCTCTCATGATTCCGCCTTCTGAACCAACCAAAGCAGGCCATGTGTCGTTGAGAATGAGAGAGCGAGCAAATCCAGCCAATCCTCCTTCGACATTATCGTTGATCGAACGAAGGCCAAGCCCGAGAAGGACTAGGCATGCTCCAATGAACACGAGATCCCCAACGACGAATGCTGGAGCGTTATCCTTGGTTCCGAAGGCATCGGCAAAGGCTTCGAAGGTGAGTAATCCACCCCAAGAGACGCGGTAGGTCGGATGAATTTGCCCCATCATGTTGAGAATTGCAAGGGTAAGACCCCATGCTCCAATGGCGATGTACCACTTGGAGAGGGTGACTGAAGGCCTGATGAAGATGTCTGCCAATCCGCCAGACGCTGCTTTCTCTTCACTGCTCATGGACTTGCCGACCCCCATTTGCCATATAAGAACAACGAATCATAGCGGGCGTTGTTGTCGGTAGCGATTGTTGAACACAGTTCGCATGTTTTCATCCGCACTCATCATGATCTCTTCCGTTTCGACGTTGCTTGGAATGCATGAATTAATTTCCTTTGAGCGACCGTAACGTCCTCGACTTCGTGTTCGTGCAGTGATGAGGCCAAGCATATCGAGATTGGCGATGATTCCAGAAATACGTCGTTGTGTGAGCGAGGGCAAATTGAGATACGAGCAAGCTTGGTCGTACACATCGTACAGTTGACCTGTCTGAATGTTTTTCAATCCATTTCGTTCATTGATTAATACAGCAGCAAGTACCAGTTTTTGTTGTGTTGGCAAGCCAGCGATGACAGGTTCAATCTGATCCGCTTCAATTTGATGTTGAGCCATGCGAACGTGATGTTGTTCGACTTTCTTATCGCCAAGTTGTTCGGCTTTTTCTGTTGAAACTCGGAGCAAATCGAGAGCGCATCGGGCATCCCCGTGTTCTTGCGCTGCAAAAGCTGAACACAATGCAATCACGCCTTCGGATACAACATCGGGTGCAATGGATTCATCCGAACGCTGTCGTAGAATGTCCTTGAGTTGTTCAGCATCGTATGGCGAAAAGAGAATGTCTTGTTGTCCGAGGCGAGAACGGACACGAGGATCAAGGAATTCAGTAAATTTGAGGTCGTTGGATATCCCAATAACACATGCGCGCGCCTCGTCAAGGAACGAATTGAGGTTGGTGAGGTTATACAACAAATCGTCACCAGCTTTGCGAACGAGGTGGTCGATTTCATCGAGGACAATCACATAGACGCCCTTTCGCGAATCCATGCGACGAACCAATTCTTTGAAGACGCGATCGGTAGGCCAACCTGTGAATGGAATTTCATCGATTTCATGCTCTTCAAGAAGACTGTTTCCAATGTGAGAAAGGACTCGATACTGTGTGTCGATTTGACGACAGTTGACAATAACTGGCGTGATGTCACGACGCATTTGTTCGCCTTTCTCTTTGAGTAAGTTTGTGACGTGCAACGTGACGGCGGTTTTTCCTGCTCCTGTTACGCCATAAAGAATCATATTGGAAGGAATCTGTCCATTTAAGGCCTCAACGAGGTTGAAGGCAATTCGCTCAATTTCCTTTTCACGATGTGGCATAACAGCCGGGCGATGACTGTGGTGGAGAATCTCTTTGTTCGTAAACAAACTTTGCCTGGAGAGCAATGTATCGAAGATGTTTTTCTTCAAATTTTGACCTCCATTATATACCCCATGTTTGGGAGGCTCACCCCCCGCACCGGGATAGTTTCTGTGAGTCCGAGTCCCCCTCATAAGGATGTCCGTCCAAATTCTTTGGAGGCCTTTATTATTGCATAAAATACGATTTTATTTCAGTGCATTGGTTTCAGGATTTTCACTTATTATTGGACAAAAAATATCTCAATTTTTGATGTGAATCCATTCCGAATTCTGGAAATTCCAAACGTCCCCATCTTCAAGATGATGAACATTCTCAGGATGATTCGGGATGACATCGGTTAGAATAGGCTGAAATTCAGATTTGGGTGAGTCAATGAACGTATGCGTGATAAGGAGTTTCGCGTGTGATTGTCGCTCCGACAAAGCTTGTATGTCGTCAGGTTTGTGATGATGATCGGAAGGAACCCATTGGGGGAACCCCATCTCAACAACAGCAAGTTGCGAACGTTCAATGGCCCGTTCGAGATTTTCGCAAGGCCCAGAATCTCCAGAATGGACGAACGAGCATCCATCTGTATGTTCAAACCGATAGCCGAATGGATCGACAGCATCGTCGTGGTGGACACGGAATCGTTCCCAATTCCATCCATCAATCGCTCCAGAATCTGTTTCGACAAAGATTACGTTATCAAGAGCGTCATCGAGACTGCCTGGAAATGCGAGGTTGCACAGTGTTCTCAATCGATCTTTGACTCCGCTCGAACCAACAATCGTAAGTTGCGACTCACCACTTCGGTCTGAAATGTATTTCTTTTCAAGCAAGAGGAACGGCAAACCAAACACATGATCTCCATGCAAATGTGTGATGAAGATGGTTTCGATGTCGGCAGGTGAAATGCCAGCACGTCGTAAACTCAGTAAAGCGGTAGGAGGTGCATCGATGATGTGTTTCCCATCAAAGATCAGGAAGGAATGGTGACGCTGATGCGGTAAGAATGCGTTCCCGGTGCCGAGCATTCGAATCGCGTGGGTCATGAGCCTTGCTGACTTGCCGACTCTTTCAA
>JAPOIF010000045.1 GCA_029979085.1 Methanobacteriota archaeon
GGATGCTCCATCAGCATCACTATCCGGACAACCAAATCGGTCGAGCGTCGACGTTCCAGCCACGGTAGGACACGAGTCCGGATTTGTTCCAGTACTTTCATCACCATAGCCGTCGCTATCGGTATCGTTCCATTGGGTTGAATCTGTGGGGAACGCATCATCTGAATCGGCGTATCCATCGTTATCGAGATCACTGCAACCAAGGTTGCCTAATTCAGTTGAAGTTCCAAACGTTGTTGGGCAATTGTCTGCATCAACGCCACTGGCATTGTCACCGTATCCATCACCATCTTGATCAGCCCATTGACTTGGTTCGTTCGGGAAAGCATCAGCTCCTTCGGTTGTTGTCCATGTTGCATCTCCATCGGAGTAGCCATCACCATCGGTGTCAATGCATCCAAATCGGTCTTGATAAGAGGTTCCAGTCGTCGTGTTGCACGCATCTCCTTCGGTGGCTGGAGGTGGATTGTCACCATATCCATCACCGTCTTGGTCAGCCCATTGCGTTGCATCTCCGAGGAAAGCATCCGCACCGTCCGTCACCGTCCATACAGAGCCATTGACTCCCGATGGATCAGGATCCGAAGCACCATCTCCGTCTTCATCAGGACATCCATTCCGATCGATGTTCGAATATGCTTTGACGGCATTGCACGCATCAGCACCGTTGCTAACGAGCCATGTCGCATTGTTGTTCGAGTATCCGTCACCATCGTCATCCAAACATCCGAATCGGTCGGTCGTTGAATTTCCTAGAACTGTTACGCATGCATCAGCCTCAAAACCGACTGCATTGTCTCCGTATCCGTCAAAATCTTGGTCAGCCCATTGCGTACTTTCTGAAGGGAAGGCATCTGCACCATTGTTGACCGTCCATGTTGCATCAGGATTTGAGTAGCCATCACCATCGCTATCAGGGCAACCCGTTCTGTCAACAGTCGATGTTCCATATGTGCTAACACAATCATCGTCATCGTCGATGACACCGTCAAGGTCTTCATCCTCTGTGAGATTGACCAAGGTCGTTTCCTGATTGACGGCGAGCGAGAAGAATTGTGGCCCAACCGGAACATTCGTTCCGTTGATGTGTACTTCCCACGTTCCTTGAGCAGGATTAGAGAACTTCAATCCTCGAAGCGTGTCAACATCGTTGCTCAACTCCGTCCATGTCCCTGACGGATCTTTGACGGCTAAGTCGAGATCGTTGATGAGTTGTGCTCCTGATGCCGGCGTTGCAGCTGGATCAATCCAAGAGACGACAACAGAGAGATCTGGTGCTCCGCTTTGAACGTTGAAACTCCATCCACGGTTTGCGCTAGTGGTGACACTTTCGTTCTCAAGCCACGTCGTATTCAATGCTTGACGCAAGTCGACTCTGCCCCAACCTTCGTGATTGTTTGGTGAAGCCTCTCTTGCCCCATTGGTGGAGGAACTGTACTGGCCGCTCATGTCCGCAGCACTGGCTGCAAAAATAGCCTTGATGAGCGATGAATTCGGATTCTCGTGACCCATGTTCTCGATGAGATGCTGCAGCAAAAGCGCTGTTGCACCAGCTGTCAATGGGGTCGCCATACTCGTTCCTCCCATGTAGGTGTATTCCGAGTTGTATGAGCCCCAACCAACGGACGATGTGTAACGAGATTTTGTCGAGAGAATGAAGGTTCCTGGAGCGGAAATATCAGGCTTCAAGCGAAGGTCATCTGTCGGACCCCTACTTGAAAATGCAGCCATACCTTCGCTATCGTCAGCGGTTCGATCGGTGTTGATCGGGTTGGCAGGAAAGACTCTGGTAGCGCTTCCAGGTGGATCACGGAACCCATCATACGTCAATGTCTGAGTTGGCCGATCGTTTTCTGAGGCTCCAACAGTCAGTACATTTTTTCCAGTCGCTGGCGATCCAAGACTATCAAGGTCGACTTCCCCATTGTTGTTGGCATCTTTTCCATCGTTTGCAGCGGCATACAAAATGGTCATGTTGGTGTATTCCCTTGCAGCGATATCCGCTTGCATTGACCCGATTGTGTAGATGCCAGAAACATCGGCTCCCCAAGAGTTGGTGTGGACTCGTGACCCATTGTCTGCTCCAGCCTTGAACAATTCAGTATAATTCGAAGGAATACCGAGCAATGTGATGGCACCAGAACCGCCGTTAGCTGCTTGACAATACACACCAATGGCCTGGAAGTATAAGCGAGCTTCTGGGGCAATACCCTTGATGTTTCCAGAGGAGTTCGTTCCATCGCCAAGAACAGATCCTGCCACGTGCGTGCCGTGACCATCCTCATCGCTTGCTCCGTCGTCTGCTGGAGAACCACAAGCGGTTGCATCGGATGAACTCATTCCCCAAGAAACAACATCAACGATATGATCTCGGAAATCAGCATGCATAGTCGAATCATTGGTTCCACTATCAAGGCCTGAGTCTGCAACCGTAACGATAATTCCCGATCCGTCTACACTATTCCACGAACTGTTCACGCCGCTGACAATCGTTTGATCCCACAAATCATCAGCATTCATGATTGTATCAGCGACGTCGTTTTGCAGTTCGACCCAAAGTCTCTCTTCCATCCATTCAATTTCTTCTTGGTTGGCCAGCCACTGCAAGGCAGAAGATGTCTTTTCGATGTACACCGTTGCGAAACGACCAACGTGGTAGTGAATTTCAATGTCGTCACGCTCGTGAATACCCTCGGGGAGTGTCGAGCCAACGAGGACAATATTCACAGGAACAACATCGTTGGTGTAGAAGAATCCAGATGCACCGATGTCTTGGCCCAGAATGGCTTTGACCAACCTCGTTCGTACCTTGTCCGTTGGGTCGAGTTGTACAACTCCTTCGACGTCAAGGTCTGCAAGCTCGTTGATTGATTTCTGTTCAAGTTCACAATGGAAGCCTGTAACAGGGAGGAAGGAGAAACAATGGATTCCAGCTTCTTCCAATTCAAGAAGCCAATCACTTGGAACCGGATAGGTGTGCGTGAGCACGTAATTGCCATTCAAGACCTTCTCTTGTGTTCGTTCTGGCCATTCTTCGAGTGCTGTGATGGTGGCTTGTCGGTAGAGAAGGTCGATTGTCCCTATCCCTTCGCCCGGGTCATACCATCCCTGAGCATGCTCTTTGGTTGGAAGGATCCCAACCTGTGCGAGCAGATCCAATTCTGCATCAGTATTGACTTCGATGGTTGGAAGAGGTTGACTCATCGCAAATGGGGTCGCCAATTGCGCTAACATGAGACAAACAAGGAAGGTTGACACTCGGGCACGAGGAGCCGGCATAGTTCGCTCTTAGCACCGGTCACTCATCAATGATTTGCATTAACCAAGTTCGAATTGATAACGAGCATTGAAAGCGGGGTCGCGTCAGCGAAGGATATGCGCGGCATGGGTTCTGGTGGTGGCGATGCAATGGAGCCAACCGATATCAACGAACGAACTCAAATCGTTGGTCGGCAAATCTGGCGTGTTGTACCTTATGCAAAACGATACCCTGGACGTGTTCTTTCAGGTATCTTTGGGAACGCCATGGCTCGTTTCTTTGACCTCATGCCATTCGTTGCCATCGGCTTAGCCGTCGATTATTTCACTGGTGGATTGTTATCGGGTCCTGATATTGTTCAGGATTTTGTGACTTCCTTTGGAGGTGATCCTGCAATTGGTTACGGTGTACTCATTTTCCTTGGATTCTTTTTCTTGGCTATCTTCCAGGGAATATCTGAGTATTCTTGGCAGACGCTTGGCTACAAAATCCAACACGATTTACGAATGGATGCTACGAAGTCCTTGATTGCCATGGAAGCCTCGTACTACGACATGCGGCAAACGGGTCAAATCATGTCGGTGTTATCGAGCGATGTCAACCAATTGGAAGACGTAGTTTCGGACTCTTCAACATCGATTATTCGAATCATTGTCACCTTCATGACCGCCTTCCTCATCCTCGTTTTGATGTCATGGAAATTAGCCATCGTGTTGTTTGGTCCAATCATTTTCATCGTACCAATCGTCTATTGGTTCTCGACCAGTGTACAGCGTAAATACCGCAAGCAGCGAGAGTCGACCGGAGACATCACGGCCGTCCTTGAAAACTTGATTTCAGGAATTTCTGTCGTTCAAGCCTACAATGCTGAGGAATGGGAAGCAGACCGAGTGAATCGTGAATCGGGAGCTTATCGTGACCAAGCCATGGGCGCAAGTCAGGATCGTAACCGTTTCATTCCAATGATCTATGTTGTTGCTGGTATCGCTTTTGGGCTATTGGTAACCGCGGGTGGATGGTTGGCAAAGGAAGGTGAAATCACAACTGGTGAATTGGTGACGTTCCTTCTCATCAGCACGCGAATGACCATGCCGATGTTCATCTTTGGAATCCTCGTCAATCAATTGCAACGCGGGGAAGCAGCAGCACGCCGTGTCTTTGCTGCCATCGATTTGGAACCGACCATTGTCGACAATGAGGATGCCATTGAATTGCTTGGTCCAATCGAATCCGTCGAATTCAAGGACGTTCATTTCACCTATCCAAATACAACGACCAAGGTATTGAGTGGTATTTCATTCAAGGTTGCTGGAGGTCAATTCCTCGGTGTTATGGGACACACAGGTGCAGGGAAGACAACGATTCTGAAACTCCTCATGCGCTACTACGTTCCCGATTCGGGTGAAGTTCTCATCAATGGAAACAACATCAATACATTCACGCTTGCAAGTGTTCGTGAAGCGATTGGTTTCGTAAGTCAAGATCCGTTCCTTTTCTATGGTTCAATTCGAGACAATGTACAATACAATCAGGTTGCAGATGAGAATGAATTATTGAAAGCATTGGAACTTGCAGGTGCTCTCGAATTCGTTGAAGAACTGGAAGAAGGTATTGAGACGATGGTTGGTGATCGTGGTGCCATGCTGAGCGGTGGCCAAAGAGCTCGTGTTTCCCTTGCACGGGCTTTGTTGAAGAAACCTTCTTTGCTTATTCTCGATGAAGCATCAAGCGCACTTGATGCTGAAACGGAACGCCGTATCCAAGAAAACCTTCTCAGCACGGGCTCTGGACGTGCAACGATTGCCGTTGCTCATCGTTTGAGTACGATTCGAAATGCGAATGAAATTCTAGCTATGGTCGATGGAGCGGTCGTTGAACGTGGAAAGCACGATGAGTTGTTGGAACACCAAGGTGTCTATGCAAGCCAGTGGACGATTCAAACCGGTGATATGGCTGGAATCTGATTTTAGGTTCGTTCCAGTATAGGTCGAAGAATGGTCGTCATTTGCTCTTGTGGACTTACAGGAATGAAGGCTTTGTTGCCCCAAAGAATGAGCACTGAGATGAAGAAAAACAACGGGATACCAACGATGAGAGACCAAATAGCTACGGTCAAATCGAGGAAGTAATATTCCTCAAAAAACTCAGAGACAAGAATGGTTCCAAAGAGAACAGCAACACGAGTCACAGTGAGAACAGATCGTATCGTAAGCCAAATCTCTTCTTCGTCAGAAATCTCACGAAGGTTTCGTTCAGCCATACTTAGCCTTTCTTTCCTTCATTGAAAGGGATTGCGTCGATTATGCGACTCAAAGCGTCCGTTCGCGGTCATCGATTTGACGGCCAACACCTGCTGCACCACCGGTTCTGCGAATTTCTCTCCATGCCTTGTTGACGCCTTGTCCATATGCCCAGTGAGCGAGGAAGACGAAAAGTGGTGCAAGGGCAACTGTTCCGAGGGATCGATGAGGACTGGTTCCAATCGCAGCACCAAGCCATGACAAGCCGATGTACAAACTCATCAAACCGAGCGTTCCGTGAACGGCTGCGCGAGACCATGTCCAATCACCATCGATGGAAAACCACGGATAATCGGTTGCTCCGCCTGTGGCAATTCCTGCGAGGAGAGCGAGCACTGAGATGACGGTCAGCCATGGGAAGAACCCGATAGCAGTATGCGACCACGTCGCAATCTCAGGCCAACGCTTGTTGGCAACCATTCGAGTGTAGCCATAATTTCGCATCTGCTTCATGTATGGCTTGAAAGGACGTCGTCGTCGGTGAGGCATAACATTGGATGGGTCGATGAACAACTTGTGTCCTTCTCGCTGAATCTTTGCATCGAGAACAACATCTTCCGCACCAATACATCCTGGCTCAAAGAAGTTGACTTGACGCAGGTTTTCCATTCGATGAGCACAATTGACACCAGGATTGTGGGTGATTGGAACCAATTCACCACGAGGTTGTGCACCGTATCGTGTTCCGGCTGTCA
The DNA here is from genome assembly GCA_029979085.1 of Methanobacteriota archaeon. Lineage (GTDB taxonomy): Archaea > Thermoplasmatota > Poseidoniia > Poseidoniales > Poseidoniaceae > MGIIa-L2. The sequence continues at coordinate 6,255 of JAPOIF010000045.1, forward strand.
TGAATTTCGTGCAAAATGCAACATCTGCGCATTTTGCTCCGAACGGATCCTCATCTGGAGCAAAGTTTGGCCCGCCAACAGCACCGACCTCAGGATCCTTGAACCATCGAATGAGTTTTTCAGCCCAATCGAGCGGTGGAATGGTATCATCATCCGTAAAGAGCACAAGGTCGTGATCCATTTGTTTGAGAGCATAGTTGCAAGCATCAGCTCGATTCGTGGATGGGTCTTCAATCCACGTGGCACCAAATTTTTCACAGACATCCTTGGTGTGATCTCTCGATTTTGAATCCGAAATGACGATTTCGATATCGGGATAGGTCTGCTGAGTGAGACGATCGAGAACGATAGCAAGTTCGTCAGCGTTGTTGATGGTTGGAATCAAAATCGCAACCTTGTACGGGGTTCCATCCTCCTTGAGTACGGGTTCCACCATGATGTCCCGTGTTGGAACTTACATATCAAAAAGATGCTTGAATCATCATCACATTCATTGATGGATTATTCCTTTGGAAGATGATCGATATCTCTTGGTTCTGGGAGTGCAGTTTGAAGCGTTTCTGAGACTTTCAGGTCATCCAATCGACGTCCTTGTGGAAGCACGCGCGTCTCATAGGAATTCATGGTTTCATTGTAACTTTTTGCGGCGTTTGAAAGATGGCCTCCAACCTTCGAAAAGTGCCCGATCATTGTCGTCACACGTTTGTACAATTCACGTGAAACGTCGTAAATTTCCTTCGCGCCCTCTGCTAAAGCATGCTGTTGCCAATAAAGGGCAACCGTTCTCAGCAGACCAAGCATGGTAACAGGCGTAGCGATCAATACAGACTTGCTCATGGCGTATTCCATCAAATCGGGATCGGTTGAGAATGCGGACGCTGCCATAGCCTCACTTGGAATAAACATGATGACGTGGTCAAATTCACCCTCGATTGTATTCTGATACGCCTTGGCACTTAACTCGGTTATGCGTTGTTTCATTGCCTTTGCATGTTTCACCAACAACTCATCCTGTTGGGCGCCTGAATCCAATTCTAAGGCTTGCAAAAAATGGCTACCTGAGGCCTTAGAATCGATAGGTAATACAGCATCTTGCGGTAAACGGACAACAAAATCTGGACGGCTTCCATCATCAAGAGTTACCTGCTCAAAGAAATCAACGTGCTCACTCAATCCAGCCATTTCAAACAGCCGGCGAAGTTTGACCTCTCCCCAATTTCCTCTCGTTTGAGCCGAGGTTGTTAGTGCCGTTGAAAGGGCGGTCGTTCGAGTGGAAAGCGATTCTGTTTTGTCACCCAAATCCTTCAAATGTCGCTTGATGCCTTCGTAAGCACCCATTCGCTCTTTTTCCATATCGTTGTTCAATCGAATCATTTTTTCCATTTCCTCTTTGAGGGGCTTAACGAGATTCTCAACCTCGACTTTCCTGGATTCAAGAGCGTGCTCAGCATCCTTTTTTTCCGATTTCCAGCGCTCTTCTGCGAGACGAAGAAAGTCTTCGGAGTTTTGACGAGCAACAGCAGTGGCGATGTTTTCCATTTCAGCAACAAGTGTCGCTTTGTTACCTTGAGCGGCTTCTGCTTCCACTTCTGCCCTGACCAATTCGGTTGAAAATTTCATTTTGGCGAGGAGCCAACCTACTCCAATTCCCAAACCGCTTGCAAGAACGATCATCACAATGTCAAGTGCTTCTGTCATAGGAGTGAACTTATGCCGAGGGTTCTTGAAGACGTCGGCTCAGAGAAGGTCTTTCAACGCGCGAAAAGCGCAATCGTGGAATAGTAAGTTCATAAGCCGTCGAAAAAAGAGGATAATTGCAGGGGTGCCTCATATGTTGAACGTCACAGCTCGCCAAGACCTGATTAGCAAGATTCTCGACACACTGATGATTGTTGTCGAAGATGCAAGATTTGATTTTGATGAGGACGGGTTGACCGTGCGCATCGTCGACCCGTCGCACGTTGCAATGATCAAACTCACTGTCGATGCTGCAGCGTTCGACGGTTGGGAACTGGATGCGAAAAAGATTGGTCTTGAGATGAAGAAGGTTCGAGAGGTGACCACCCTCGGCGCTTCTGGAGACTTGATTGAAATCTCGCATGAAGATGGCGGCGACTTTACCATGAGCCTCGGCAAGATTGTTCGAAATCTACGCCCACTCGACAACGCAACGATGTCCTCACCTCCCTCATTGCCAAAGTTGGATCTTCCGTGCAAAGTCGTCATGAATGGTGCAGAACTTGGACAGGCGTTGAAGGCATCAAAGCAGGTCAACGATCTTGTTTACTTTAGCATCGATGAATCCTCATTCAAGGTGCACGTCCGAAACAACACGGATTCTGCTAACATTTCCTTCGACAAAGACGAAATGGAAGAACTCGTTTGTGATAATCCAGCACGAAGCCAATACAGCCTTACGTATCTCGAACCACTTTGTCGACGATTTGGACCAACCGACAACGTAACAATCCAATTCGGCGAAAACCTTCCTCTTGCAATGAACTTCACGTTTGAGGATGGTGCAGGCGAGGTCGATTATTTCCTCGCACCTCGTGTTGAAAGCGATTACTGATCAGTATTCGCGCCAACCGTGACCACAGTCTTTACAGGTTAACATTCGTGTTTCAGGTTCATCGGATGAACGAGTTTGCTCGAGATAAAAGTACACTTCTGTACAATCGCACTTTGGACACATGTACGACTCTGTAGAAAGAACACCCTTGCGCTGATCTGAATCTTTGATGATTTCATATTCGCGCTTTTCAGCCTTGGTCGTCGTCTTTGTTTTGGAGAGGTCAATCTCTTTTCCGTCCACTTTCATTTTGACGTTGGCAGGTCCGGAATAACCGCATTTGTAATTGGTGCATTTGATGTCACCAGAAGGACTTGGAAACGACAGAGTCCCGCATTCAGGGCAAAACATGTCGAAGCCATCAACATATTACATTTAATGATGGTGGTTGTCCAATGAGCAACGTTTTATTTTTCATAGGGGATAAAATCTCGACCGTTGTAAACGTGACAACATTCAATTCCAACCGTGAAGTGGAAGTTCCATGTGGCTGTGGTATTCGTGGCAATCTGCAGCCGTTGTCAATGACGAAGGCGATGTCATCGACTTGGAAATCAACGATGCACGTTTCTCTGTTCATGGTGCAAAGGAGCGTCTCCAAATGGTGGCCAACGGACACCTGCCTCCAGAAGCAACAATACTCATTGAGCGATTTCCAGAAGCAAAACCAACGCCTCATGGGTCGGCAGAATTACCCGAATTTGATGTTCCTCAACCGACTGCTGCACAGTTGGAAGTCGCTGATGAAGCAGCCCTCTTGCTTGCGAAAGAAGGTGTAGCCGTCTCAGCAGCTGATCCAGACCGTCGATTGGAACATCTTCTGCGGGCAAGCGAAGAACTGCGTACGCTCCATCTTACCATGGAAGCACGATTGATTGAATGGGTCGGCCTCTTCCTCCCATCTGCTCGTTTTGAACGCAACCGAACAAACGTAGCTGGCCAACTTCACGGAGTCGATTCAATCTCTGAATTTGCGTCTTTGTTGGATGTCGAAGATGCGTATGAACAACCTTCTGAATCGGAATGGAAGGCTCTTCATGATTGGGCGACAATGGTTTCCAATCAAGGTCGCCAATTAGACCGCCTAGAGCATGCAATTCGACTCTCTGCTCAAGCACACCTTCCATCGACTTCAGCACTTGTGGGCCCACTCTTGGCGGCACGATTGTGTGTCGAAGCGCATGGGCGCTCACGACTCGCACGTCTTCCATCAGGAACCGTCCAAGTTCTAGGCGCTGAAAAGGCATTTTTCAGCCATTTGCGTAGTGGTACTGCTCCACCAAAACACGGACACATCTTCATGCATCCTTGGATTTCACGATCTCCGCGTTGGGTTCGTGGCAAAATTGCACGTATGTTGGCCTCAAAAATCAGTATCGCTGCTCGTATCGATGCGTTTGAGGGTACGCCCATGGGGCAAGAGGATGTGGATCAGGTCGAGGCGAAAGTCGAAGCAATTCGTAAGGAATTCTCCAAGCCTCCAAGGAAATGAGGTGGTCAGTTGGCCAAGCATCGACGAATTCGACCCTTGTCCGATTCCATTCTGCTTGAAGGCAGAAATGTTTGGACAGTGAACGCAAATCCTGGTGTTGCAATCCGAGGTGAATCCTTGCGCAAATTCCGTGGTGTTGAACACCGAAGGTGGGATCCAAATCGATCCAAATTGGGAGCGGGTTTGCTCAGAACGAGAAACGAACCATCGCAATTGTTGCCACAACCAGGATCAACCGTTCTCTATCTTGGTGCAGGACATGGAACCACGATATCACACTTGCACGACCATCTTTGTGGGTCGAAGAACCGTTTCGGGGGGCGTTTGGTTGCTGTTGATCTCGCTCCTCGTTGCCTTCGAGACTTAACCCACCTCGCAGAACATCGACCAGGGCTGGTACCGGTATTAGGTGATGCAAGGAAATTCGATGCATGGGGAGTTCTGATTCCATCACGCGTAAATTGGTTATTTCAGGACGTTGCTCAGGCAGGACAGGTTGAGATTTTTCTCTCAGCAGTACGTCGCTTTCTCAGTAAGGATGGTATTGGATTACTCTCGCTCAAAGCTGCAAGCGAACGTCATAGCGAAGGTGGTGATGAGGATATTTTCGCAAAAGCCATCGCTCAACTTTCGAGTGAAGTCGAACTTCTTGAGCACATTAACTTGACAGGATATGAAGATCAACACGCTCTTTTTGTAATCCGTAGGAGGTGAACAATTGCCTGAACTTCCTGAAGTTGAAACAGTGCGAAGAGGTTTGGAGCAAGCCATGCTTGGACGCACATTCACAGGTGTTGTTCTTCGTCGAGGAAACTTACGATTTCCATTTCCTGATGGTTTTGCCACACATCTCTTGGGTCGTAAAATCGAGTCAATTCGACGCAGAGCGAAATATCTCCTGTTGGACTTAGATGACGGGCGCATCATTCTCTCTCATCTGGGGATGTCGGGACGATACACACTGTTCGATGCAGAGAAAGTCAAGCAATTTGAAACAAGTCAGAACATCGATGAACATTCACGTTTCGGAACAGCGACTGGATTTGATGGTCGACACGATCATGTCGAATTCCGATTCGATGATGGGAGTGTGGCTGTGTATACGGATCCTCGGCGGTTCGGAATCATCGATTTGATTGAAGTCGGGGAAGAACAGATTCACCCCCTGCTCGAAACCTTAGGTCCTGAGCCATTTGGGGATTGGAATGCGAATCAACTCGCCAAGAAATTACACAAAAAAACAACGAGCATCAAAGTTGCCCTACTCGATCAGCGAGTTGTCGTTGGTGTAGGAAATATCTACGCATGTGAAGCATTGCATCGAAGTGGAATCCATCCTCAACGTCAGAGCAAGACCCTGGTTCGTAAAGATGGAAAGCCCACCAAAAAGTTGCACCTGTTGCACGAAAACGTCGTGCAGGTGCTCGAACAAGCTGTTGAAGTTGGTGGTAGTTCATTGAATGACTTTGCAGATGTGAATGGAACACTTGGCTACTTTGGTCATCATTTTCAAGCCTACGATCGAGAAGATGAACCTTGTTTGAAGGAAGATTGTGGAGGGACAATCGAACGAATCACACAGTCCGGACGTTCGACGTTTCTTTGTCCAAGATGTCAACGTTAACTGTAGATGACCCCGACCATAACGGTTGACGCAAAGCCCCAGAGGACGACGGCAGTCAAGCGATTGACAATCGAACCATTGGAACGCAACCAGTCAAGCAATGGTGTTCCAGTTAAGAATACAGCAACCAGCACATACCATGCCATATCAATGGCCATACCGATGAAACCAATCACCAATTTTGTCTCTAGACTCATACCAGATTCGAGTACTTGTGCAAGCACTGCAACAAGGAAGAGTGCTATTTTGGGATTGAAAAAGGCAATTGAAAACCCTTCAAGAAATCCTCTCGCTTCTTTTTCCACCATCTCCTCAGGCGCTTCTTCATCGCCGTGTGCCCACATCAACCATCCATACCATACGAGGAGTGCGATACCAATCCATTGGAGGCCAAGGAAGACTCCCGGCGCCTCCTCAAGAAGAACGATTAGTCCGAAGATTGCAACGCCTGCATAGAGTCCGAACCCAATGCCATGGCCAACAGCACACATGACGCCACGTCTTCGTCCTCCGACGATGGTGTTTCGAATCACCATCAAGAGGCTGGGGCCGGGAGAAATCGCACCAAGGAAGAAGACCGT
>JAPOIF010000046.1:0-6260 GCA_029979085.1 Methanobacteriota archaeon
AAGTGTTGCCCCCAGATATCAAAGAAGACACCCAGTTCGACATCTTCATTGGTTTGCATTTCAAGGTGAAGTCGTCCATCAGATGAGTGCGTGTGGACGACGTGCATGTTCGCACCTTGTTGATTGCATGTACCTGTGTTGATTCCTGTACTCTCTGGAATCGTTGCAAATTCACCGTTGATTCGAATGTAGAGATTCATGTGATCGTGCCTGGTTAAACCTCCATGGTCAAGACAGGTCGATGCTAGCGGATGAATTTCATCCAATGATGAGGGACCCGATTCAGAGGGTGTCGAATCCACATTGTCTGATGTGTCTTCGTCTGAATCAAAAGAGATGTAACCTGCTTGGTAAGAGACAAGAATCAAAGCAACAACTGCAATGACGACAATAGCAACGTCACGGTTCATGCCTTCACTTCCTTGAGGATTTCTTCATGTCTGGAGCCCATTCGTCCGACTCATACAATCGAAAGAGGACGAAGAAACCTATCAGAGCGATGATGTTTGTAATGTGAGCGACAGTACAGAACGGACAGATGAGACCTTCCTTGATCTCGTAGCTTACAAGGAGCATGATGACTGGAAGGCCTGCAATGGTTGCAGCAAGTCCTCCTTTGATGAAGAGTTGAGTCTGAGGTGACATTGGCTCCTTAGCGATGGTAATGACAAACCACATCAGTGTTGTAAATGCAAACATACCAATCAATCCCCATGGTTGACCAAAAAGTGGGTCGGTGTTGTAAGCAACGTTTCCTATGAGTCCATCGCAGTTTAGGATAGAGTTACCTGCACAAACGCTCGCTCCCTCAGACAATTTGTTGTGCATCCACAGTGTTTGTGCAGACACAGTAAAGCCTCCGAGGCAAACAAAAATCATTCCAGCAAGAATCTGACCCCTCTTCGTTGTCGTCGAGGGGTATCGACTATGAAACAAGGAAGCAACGCTACCACCCATGGGCGTCATCAAAACTACACCAAACAGAATTACTGCTCCATGAATTGAAAGAATGGCATATTCGTTCATGCTCACTCACCTCCGTTGAGCATGGTCAGTTGTTCAATGGCTTCGTTCAATTGAACATAGCCATCATCAAATCCATTGAGTGGTACAGATTTTTCTTCCTTCGCATCCCAACCAAGGCCGTTGGTTGCCTGACTGTTCCAGGCTACAATTCCATCCGGTTGAACGAGGAAATAGGTCGGTGTAGCGCCCACATCCCAGTCTTTTGCGATGGAAACATCGAGATCGTCAACATAAAGGAAATTGTTGTTGTATTGTGTACGGAATTCAAGGAGTTCTGCTCGTGTGTGATCTCCCAAAAATCCTACCGCAATGGCGATGAAAACAACATCTGGTCCTGGCCATTGTTCAGCATTGTACATTTGCGCCCATTCTCCAACTTCTGTTGCAGAACTCTTACAATATCCGCAATCAATGTCCAGGAATTCAACAGCAACCCAAGGTGATTCTTCAGTTGAGTTCCATGTCCAAGATAAATCAAGGAGATCCTCAAACGCAAACGATTCCCAGCCATTCCCATTGGTGGCTTTTGCAGTAAAAATCGGGGCACGCTCTCCGATTTCGGTACCAGATGCAATCGGACTTGTTGTAAAAGCAACAATCAAAATTCCTGCAAAAAACATCGACATAACGATGATTCCTGCATCGGAACGGGCGCTTGCATCTTGGTCGTGGAGCATTGAGTTCATGTTCTCACCGATTTTTCCGAACCCATTCTCATGCATAAGGCCGATGGTTTAACCCAAAGGTATTGGTTTAATTCTCAAGACCAATCTCTTGAATGAGAACACGAGCAGTGTGGCGTACTGCATCCTCACTGTTGTATTTGACATTGAAACCTGTGGCAAGCATTTTGTCAATTCCGAGCATTGCTCGAGGAATGTCACCAGCCCAGCCACGTGAACCGCCAGTGTAAACAATGGCTGCATCGGTATAGCCAGTCTCTTCGACAACGATCTCAGCAATGCGTCGAACGCTGCACGTATCGTGGCTTCCGAGATTGAAGAGATTCAAAGGCTCATTCTCAGTTTTCATAACATGGAGAATGGCGTCAACGCAATCACCAACTTCCATGTAGGATTTCTCTTGACGACCATCGCCAAGAACTTCCAATTCGTTCGGATTTCGCTTCAATTTGTGGATGAAGTCAAAGATAACACCGTGTGTTCCTCGATCACCGATGATGTTGGCAAAGCGGAAAATGTAGCCTTGAAGTCCAAAGGTTCCTGCCCAGCTGCTGACCAGTGATTCTCCAGCCGATTTGCTTGCACCATACAGCGAAATGGGCATACAAGGACCATGGTCTTCGGGTGTTGGCATTGGAGCATTTTCCCCGTACACAACGGACGAGGATGCGAACATAATGGTCGGAACCTTGTGGATTCGCATCGATTCAACAACGTTGTAGGTTGCGATGGTTCCTTGCTTAAGATCTGTATCCGTAATTTCAGTACCCAGTCGGATATCCGGATTTGCAGCAAAGTGATAGACAACGTCTACACCCTCAAAATGAGGTGACATCGCGTCAAAATCAGTGATGTCGACATTGACATGAGTTACGTTTGAGGTATGATGAGAGAGGAACTCTGCTTTTCCGCTTGACAAATTATCGAGGACGAGGACTTCATCTCCACGAGCAACCAATCGGTCAATCAGATGTGAACCGATGAATCCAGCACCTCCGGTTACAATGCTTCTCATGCATTGCCGTCGACTTCATCAATGTCAAAGTTTGCTCTCTCAAGAAAAGCAAGGTTTTCTATGCCAGTTGGTCAGACATTGCTAATATGCGAGTTGGCGTTTTCCTCGTTTTATTGACGCTCCTCGCTCCAATTTCGCACGCTCAGCCGACCATAGAAGCAGACAAAATCACCTGCTCTCCGAGCGAGTTAAGTTTCGGGGTCAACAACGCATTTGTTCGTGCAATGACCGATGGTGCGGAAGATTCTTCCGAGCAGTGGCTCGTCTACATGCCTTCGATGTGTGGTCAAACCGAGGAAACGCTGCGTCACGAATTCAATCTTGACATCGCATCGATTGAACAACCAAATCAAATTCCTGGTGCGTTCATTCTCAACCTCGAAGAGCCAATGGATATACGCCAAGAACTCCTTTCTGTGGATGAAGTAGTACGTTGGTCGATCATTCAACAACATGACAATGAACCTCGATTCATTCCAAATGACCCCTCGTTTTCATCACAATGGCACCTGCAAAACACCGGTCAAGGTTCAGGAACACCTGGAGTGGATGCCAACGTCACTGGCGCATGGGATTCTGTGAAAGGCTCGAATGTATTGATCTCTGTTGTTGATGATGGCGTAGACCATCAGCACAACGACCTCTCTCCCAACTACCAAGATACCATCGACTGGGATTATTGCGGAGATGATGGCAATCCAACCCCGAGTTCAAACGACGGACACGGAACATCGGCAGCTGGTGTTGCAGCAGGTATTGGTGACAACAACTACGGCATTGCAGGTGCAGCCATTGATGCAGACCTCATCGGAATACGCCTCATTGCCTGTTCAAATACCGACCAAGACGAAGCTGATGCCATCGGACATCGACGTGACCTTGTCGCCATCTCGTCCAACTCATGGGGGCCGAGCGATTCAGGTAAGGTCGTAAGTGGCCCTGGACCATTACTTCAAGCATCACTCGAGGACAACATGTATCAAGGGCGTGGAGGCTTAGGAACCATCGTTACACTCGCTGGTGGTAACGGCCGTAACAACGACGACAATTCCAATTATGACGGATATGCAAATTCACGATTTACCATCGGTGTTGCTGCCATCACAGACTATGGAAACCAAGCATGGTACAGTGAAGATGGTGCCAACATTCTCGTCGCTGCACATTCACGCGGAGGCGCCCAAGGCATTACCACAGCAGACATTGTGGGATCGGGAGGTTATACCTCCACTGACATCAACAACAATTTCGGAGGAACAAGTAGTGCAACGCCGCTTGTTTCTGGCGTCATTGCTCTCATGATCGAAGCAAATCCGTCATTGACGTATCGTGATGTTCAACACGTCTTGGTTCACAGTGCACGAACAAACGATGCCACGGACAGTGATTGGGTCACCAACGGTGGTGGCCATGATGTGAATCACAAATACGGGCATGGAGCCATCGATGCAGGACTGGCGGTGCATATTGCTCGAAATTGGACCAATGTCAATCCAGAATACAACTGGTCAAGCGGAGAACTTGACATCTCACAATCCATACCCGATAATACAGCAAGTGGCCTTTCAGATAGTGTAAACGTCGATGCGGGCTTGCTGGTTGAATCCGTAGAGGTTCGATTCGATGCAGACCATACGTACCGTGGCGATCTTGAAATCACGCTGACATCACCAGATGGAACGGAATCCAGATTGGCTGAAAAGCACGATGATAACAACAACAATTTCAACGAATGGGTCTTCTCATCGATGCTTCACTGGGACGAGTCATCAGATGGCGTGTGGACACTTGACGTCAACGACCGAGGCAATGGCGATACAGGCACATGGAACCATTGGGAATTGGTCATCCACGGTGCTGAAGAAATCATTGATACCGACAACGATGGGCTACCTGATGAAGATGAAACCAACATTCACAACACCGATCCACTCGACCCTGATTCCGACGATGACAACTTGATGGATGGGTATGAAATCTTCAACTCGTCGACAAGTCCCATTGATTCCGATACAGATGATGACCTCTTGAACGACGGACAAGAGATTCTTATTTTCCTGACAAATCCTCTCCAAGAAGATACCGACAGTGATGGAATGAGTGATGGAACCGAGGTACTTGTCACATTCAGCAACCCACTGGTATTCGACGACGATGGTGACAGCGATGGTTGGTATTGGTTCCAAGATTGCAACGATAGCAATCCTGACGTCAAACCGCTTCAACCAGAGCTGCTTGATGGAATCGACAACAATTGTGAAAATGGCATCGATGAGGGATTCAAAGATCTCGACTCGGATAACGATCGATTGAGCGACTGGGCTGAATTCCATGTCCAATTTACCGATTGGAACAATCCTGATACCGATGGTGATGGAATGGATGATGGTGACGAAGTCCAAGTCTACTTCTCTGACCCGACGTATGCCGACCCAGACGATGACAGTGATGGGTACTATTGGTTCCAAGATTGTGATGATAACGATTCGGATCGAAGCCCTGGTCTATCCGAATGGTTGAATGGAATCGATGACGATTGTGATGAGGATATTGACGAAGATTTCCTGACAACGGATGCTGATCGAGATGGACTTGTCGACATCGATGAATACAACATCTACATGACCGAATGGCAAGATGCAGATACCGATGATGATGGCATGAACGATGGATATGAATTGTTCTTTGGAACCAATCCACTGTTTGCTGATCTTGATAACGATGGTGACGGGCTTCGATGGTTCCAAGACTGCGACGATAACAATTCCAACATCAGTCCTTATGCAACCGAGACACGTAATGGCATCGATGACAACTGCAATGGAGAGATTGACGAAGGTTTACCGACTCTTGACCCTCAAATTTTGATCGTATCGTATTCGAGCCAAACCGTAGAAGTCAACAGAAACATTGTCATCACTGCCTATGCCAATGCCGATACAGAAACTATCCTTTTCGAGTTTGATGCACCTCTCCAGGTCGACCTTTCAATCAATAAAGCGACCGTCACAGCAACGGTTCCAGGAATCTATAGAGGCGAAGTATGTGCTGTAACAGATGATGTCTTTGGCTGCAAATCAATCGTTGTTGAGTTAACGGCTGTCGAAGAGAAAGAAGTCACACCTACAACCACATCAGACCCAGAACAACGCTCAACGTACGTTTCTCAACTCAGTGAAAACGTTGTCACGGTTGTTGTACTAAGTATCATTCTCCTGCTTGTCACTATCCTTGGTTGGAAGCGACCTAAGTCCCCCGTCAAGTGGAAACAGACAGTAACGTATGACAGCAGTATTCCTGCTGCACCCGATCTTTCAATGTGGAACAATTGAGTTTCAGTTCGATAAGAGCGGCAGGAAGGCGTTAGCAGCCTTCTCACAAGCATTTGCAACATCATCGAGTCGCTGAAGGACACGGTACATGTGCATGGCTGCGAGCGGTTGATCTTCACCGTTTGTGAACACGAATGTAGCAGCTTCTGCTTCAACCATATCGGCCTCATGCTCCTTGAGGTTGACTTCACGGATGAGTTCCAT
>JAPOIF010000046.1:6360-8702 GCA_029979085.1 Methanobacteriota archaeon
ACCTTGTCAGCACCAGCCTTCGTTCGTCCACTGATGTGATAGTCTCGCAATGCTTCGATCAAATCCTCATAGGTTGCTACCGTTTCTGCAACAGCCTTTGCCATCTTTGCAAGATGCTCACGTGCCTCATCGTTTTCCATAAGTGGTCGGAACGACAATTGTTCTGCAACATTCTGTGCATAGTCTGCGATACGATCTTGTCGGCTGACCATGTGGAGGAAAGACTTAGAATCGGCAGCAATACCGAATCGTAGGTCTTCTCGTACAGTGTCTCGAATGCTTGCCTTAACCTTATCTGCTTCAAACTCAGATTCGATGGTCGCTTCAATTTCTTCACTTGCATCTTCACCAGCGCAAGCCTTCTCGACTGCGATGACCATCTTCTCAACGGTTTCTTCGACGACTTCTGCATGGTGATGGAACATATCGAATGGTGTTGGACCATCGGTCTTTGCACCACCTGCATCGGAGAGTGCATCTTCAACATGGATTTCCTCGCCTCGTGTTCGCCACATAGCATAACCTACTGCAAGGAAGGCAAGGGGCAGGAGGATGATCATCTTGAGATCATCACCGCCGGATGCGATGTAAATCGTTGCTGCACCGAAGGCGGCAACGGGAACACTCGCAACCCATGAGGCTGCAATCTTTCCAAAGACTCTGAAATCGACAGCCTTCGCCCCACCTGCGAGTCCAACGCCGACAACAGCACCAACCAATGTGTGCGTGGTCGAAACAGGAACCGCAAGGAACGGCATGGAGAAGATGAGAATAGTTGTAGCAGCACCAAATTCAGCTGCGAAACCACGTGTTGGCGTAATGTCGGTGATCTTCTTCCCAATGGTTTCCATAACTCGCCATCCCCAGGTCATAACACCGATGGCAATACCAGCAGAACCAAGTAGGACAAGCCAGAGTGGAATCTCTGCCTTTTCCATCAACATACCCGTATCGTTGGAGAGTACTTGCCAAACTGCAGCCATTGGTCCAATCGCATTGGAACGATCGTTGGCTCCGTGAGCGAAGGCAACGTATGCAGCGGTAATAATCTGCAACCAAACGAAGATTCGCTCAACACCACGGAAGCCATTGCTCTCTTCCTTGATATCGATCTTTCGAAGAACGAAGTAAAGACAGACTGAACCGATTGCTCCGATGACTGCTGCAAGGATGAGAGAGTTGATTGGAAGCCATGCAGCATCTGCAAATGGATCCCATACACCGTTTTCTTTCGCAGGAAGCCATGCTGACTTGTCAGCAATCCAACCATTGGATTCAGCCTTTGCAAAGAAGCCCTTGAGCGCCTTGAATTGAAGTGCAAGACCGAGAACAAAGAACGTCGGGAACGCGAGTATCGGCGCTAACCACATCGACCGTTCTTCCGGATTATCCGAATCAAGAATCAGTTTCTTGATGATATAGTAGGAAAAGAAGGCGATTAACGCACCCATCAATGGGCTCGCAACCCAACTCATTACAACCTTCTGAACAACTTCCCAATCGATGTATTCCGCATTGTGATCAACCTCGAGAACAAGACCAACACCGATGATACCACCGATAATGGAGTGTGTGGTTGAAACAGGGAGACCAAAACGAGTAGCGATGGTCAACCAGACAGCTGCTGCCATCATTGCTGCAATGAATCCAAAGGCAATATCGTGAGAAATATCAGGTGTAACCGTCGAGAAATCGACTGTAAGGATTCCTTTACGGACCGTTTTGGTAACAGCATCTCCAGCGAAGAAGGCACCGGCGAACTCGAAGATAGCAGCAATAATGACCGCTTGCTTAAGGGTCAATGCACGCGATCCAACCGAAGTACCCATCGCATTTGCGACGTCATTTGCACCAATGTTCCAAGCCATATAGGCACATACAATCAACGCTAAACCGATAACAACCATCGTGACTGGTTCCATGAAGCAAAACTCTCGCAATACAGTATAATACCTAGAGTCCATGTAATCTATATAGATGTAAATAGTCGAAGAACTGAGAGACATGGCGTTCGGACCAGGCGAGATCGATGTTCGCAAAGTGCAACTAACCGGTGGAGTAACCTATACACTCAGTTTACCAAAGCCATGGATTGAGCAAATGGACTTGAGTCCACGCGATTCGATTCGAGTTGATTGGCGACCGAGTGGAGCACTTCGATTAACACCGCTCGAGATGTTAGCAAATCAAGAAAAAATCATCACCATCAAAGCCGATGACATCCCTGAAGCATCGATTCATGACCATCTTATGGGTGCGTATCTTGCAGGTGCTGATTCGATACGAATCGTTCATTCAACGCCAGATAATCGGTTTTTGCAACGACAAATCCGTCGCTTCCT
>JAPOIF010000046.1:8802-12377 GCA_029979085.1 Methanobacteriota archaeon
AGAGGTTTTGAACGGATGAATGAAACGGAAGGCAGGATCGATCTAAAGTGCTTAATCAATGCAGCCGAGATGCCATTAAACGCAAGCATCAACAGAATGTATTCACAACTTACATCACTCACAAAGGACATCGTTTCTATGGCATCAGGCCAAGAGGAAGATTTGCTTGGAGATATCGATGAACGAGAAGCAGAGGTTGATGCATTATTGTATCTGGTCAACCGACAATTGAGCGTTGCACTTGACTCCCATTTAGTCGCATCCGCCCTAAAATTGACACGAAATCAGGCTGTGGAATACAGCAATCTCGCTCGGTCGTTGGAACGAATGATGGACCATGCCTACCAAATGGCAAAATTGATCGAAGAGAACAACGATACAGTCATCGAACAAAGCGAACAACCCATTGCGCAACTCATCGAATGGCAAGATACGTTGAAGCGGTTGATGATCAACATACGCACTCGAAACTCCAACGAAATCGAAGAATGTCGACAAGCTCTCAAAACGACACAACAAGATATTCTCAATTTTGAAGATGACCTCATCGGAAATCGAAAGTTATCAAATCAGGACTTACTTCTCTTTCGAATGGCAGAATCCATCCGCAGAATGTGTGCGTATGCAAGAGACTTCGGAGAAATCTTGTTGAATCTCAAACTCTATGACGAAATGATTGTTCGAAACTAGAGCATTAATCGAGAATGATGTTCTCATTGTTCAGTGCGTGATGCCACATTCCATTCAGCCGAACGATATTGTAGGCTGAACGATCAACGCGATTGACGATGTTGACCACTTCGAGACGGGCTGCTTTTCCACCCATCGTATCGGAGTTCAAACTGGAAAGAGCAGCGACTGCCTTTGCGTGAGAATCTTTGACTTGACGCCAATTCGTTCTGACATTATCAGCAGGTACTTCCTGTCCTTGCGTTAGGCACTCGACAGTGATATCAATTAATGCATTCAAGTGCTGGTGCATTTCAAGAACTGGGTCAACAATCTCTTGAGGCAATTCGTCTGCATCCTCATCGATCGAACGGTCGGAACGGGCAATGTCTCGAGCGTGCCGAATCAATCGTTCAACGGTGTCAACTGCTCGGAGGTACGTAGCAATAATTCTCAAATCTTGCATCAGCGGTTGATTGAGTGCGAGAATGAGCAACAAGTCGTTGGTTAGGTCCCAGTTCACTTCACGAGCTTTCGCACGAGCACGCTTTGCTTCAGAATACACCTGTGAATCGAGTTTAGTGAACGCTTCGATAGCATCATCGTAAATGTGTTTGGCTTCCTCAAAGTACTCCTTAAGTTCATTCTGTACGGATTTTATTCGTTCATCAAGTCCTGTTCTAATTGGCATTTGTTCACCTCATCCAAATCTTCCTGTGATGTATCGCTTGGTTAATTCTTGGTCCGGATCTGAAAATATCTTGTCTGTTTTGTTGAATTCTACCATCCTTCCAAGATACATAAACCCAGTATAATCGCTGACACGTGCGGCCTGCGACATGGAATGCGTGACAATCACAACGGTGAAGTCCTTCTTCAATTCAAGGATTAACTCCTCAATTGCAGCAGTTGCTATTGGGTCGAGGGCACTGCATGGCTCATCCATGAGGATAACATCAGGTTCGATGGCAATGGTTCGTGCGATGCACAGTCGTTGTTGTTGGCCTCCCGATAATGACGTTCCCAAATCGTGCAATCTGTCAGCAACTTCCTTCCAAATGGCTGCTCGACGAAGGCTCTTCTCGACAATAGCGTCCAATTCTTCTCGGGTTGGTTGGTGATGCAATCGAACACCGTACCCTACGTTATCGTAGATGGATTTGGGGAAAGGATTGGGTCGTTGGAACACCATTCCGATTTTCTTTCGGATTTCGACCAAGTCTGCATCTTTCGCAGTGATTTCGACATCACCCTTGGTAATCTTCCCTTCGTAGTGACAAATCGGGATGAGATCGTTCATTCGATTGATGGTTCGAAGCAAGGTACTCTTGCCACATCCAGAGGGACCAATGAGTGCAGTAACACTGTTCTTCGCAATTGGGAGAGAGACACCGTACAGTGCCTGTTTGCTTCCATACCATAGATCAAGATCTTCAATCATCAAGTCTACTTCATTATCAATCTCAAGTTCTCGGGTTGAATCGGGTACGATTTCCCCACCTATTTCTTCACTCATTGGTTTAGCCTCCTACGGAAATGTTGTCGAAGAATAATGGCAATGCTGTTCATTGCGACAAGCAAGACGATGAGCGCAATACTCGCAGCTGCAGCCATGGAATGCCATGCATGGTCTGGTTCAGATGTCCAGAAGTAGATTTGAATCGGAATCACTGTGAAATTCACGTTCCCACCAGTCAAACCTGCCAGAGGTTCTGGGTCGAACAAAACCAATGCAGCAGCACCAACCACGACAAGCGGCGCCGCTTCGCCCATGATACGACTCATTGCAAGGATACTACCTGTCATGATTCCTGGCATAGCAGACGGTAGAACGTGATCTTTCACAACTTGCCATCGTGTGCATCCAACGCCATAGGCAGACTCACGAAGCGACTGAGGCACACTGCGCAAGGCTTCCTGACTTGCAAGAACGATGATTGGCATCGCCATGACACCCATGGTCAAACCTGCAGCAAGAATCGAGGGCCCTAGTCCCATCCCGATTCCACCTTGCTTAACGAAGATAGCCAATCCGAACATACCGAAAACGATGGAAGGAACACCAGCAAGATTCGTGACCAATGCTTGAATGAGTTTTGTTGTACGTGTTGGAGCGGCGTATTCTTCAAGATAAATTGCTGCTCCAATTGAAATTGGAATGGAAACAATCATCGCAATCGACATCACCCAAACGGTTCCAAAGAACGCTGATCGAATTCCAGAGGCATAGGGCTGGAAAATATCCTGGTAGCGTTCTGTGAGGAATGGGATTTCAATAGCGAATGGAATGAACAAGGTTGCAACAAAGAGAACCATTCGAGACCACATGAGGACGCCATCACGATTGGTGATGGAGTGAATCAAACGGTCGGTATCAGCAATGGTTCTGCCCTGTCCAAGAAGTCGATGAAGACCTTCATGTGTCCGCAGGAGACTTGTTGATGCAATCAAGAAACAGAGAGCACCTAGAATGGATGAGAAGGAGAATGCACCTGCAACAAGTGTTGCAGCAGCGAGCGCTAAAAAGAGATATTTGACTGGCTTCTCTTTTCCTTTGATTCGCTGAACTTGTTTCAAAGCAAACGGTTTCGGGAAGGTCAGGACTGCAGTGGTGGTTAGAAGCGACCCCCAAGCAAGAAGTTCAAATGGTTCAAACACAATACCCTCTTCATCGGCCAACAAGTGAACATCGGCTGACACAACGAAGGAGGAGACGATGGGTTGACCGGTTGCATCTGCTTTCGGCACAGGTCCTGTTGTTTGCTCGACGTTGATCGGAACATCCAAGGTTGAGTAGATGTGGAACTTCGCCTTCTTTGAAACTTCAAGAACATCTGTCGATACACCCGTTGAAGCATTGATGTATACATCGTTCACGATTCCACGTTCGGGAAGAATGCGAATTT
>JAPOIF010000047.1:0-2251 GCA_029979085.1 Methanobacteriota archaeon
GGAGCGCCATGAATATCAGCGTGGAGGTACATATCGCCTCCTGATAGATGCTTCTTGACAATGGAGTCATTTCCTTTTGCATCCCGTCCACCGACAAGGAGATGACCTCCAGAGATCATACTCCATCGGTGTTGTTCAAACCACAGTCGTTTCGAGCGACGAACGGTTTGCATACGTCCACTGGCTTTTTGTTTGGCCTCTTTTTTCTGAGCACGCTTGAAGGAAGTTTTCGTATCTTCAAGTGCAGTGGTTGCTCCAGCAGTCTTGTCTTTCTGTTTCCGTGCCGCTTCAAAGTAGCGCTGTGCGTTTTGGTGCACAGAATCATCAAGATGCAAGGTGAAGGCTTGGCCTGGTTGACCTTCATCATCTGGAAGCCGAACCATCATCGTACGATCGGCAGCATTCCCAGAGTCAACCCACGGATTTTCTTTCAATCCTTTCAAAACGGGCTTCCATCCCTGTTTTTCAACAGCCTCACGTGCTTGTTGCAGAATGGTATCAACATGCGTCCAATGCTCTTGAATGGCGTGACCAATGGCTTGTTGCTTCTCGATTTTCTTAGAAAATCCTTCGAGTGCTTGTTCCTGCTGTTTCATGCGTCGTTCCAATTTCTCGACTTCAGTAGAATGGCCACGACCAGGGGCTGCAGCATCCAATTTTTCTTGTTCCCGACGCGCAAGTGCATTTGCATCATGATGTCCTTTCCATGCATCGATTGCAGTGCATAGGCTTGAACATGCATAGGTAATTTTCCCGCTGTGAGATGGAAGGAGAAGAGGGGTTGCTTCTGTTGCAGTCTCCCGAATAGCCGTACTAGCTGCAGCATTGAGTGTCTCCATCGCAGCAATGGCTTGCAGTGAGTTTTCATCATGTTCAGAACTCGGTTTGAGAATGAGATGCCCAATTTGACTCGAATGAAGTTGACCCAGGAAATGCTTGAGAGAATTGAGAACGACCGAAGCATCAGCATCCGTTGTAGGACTGTTTGGTTCAAGACCCGCATGCTCACAAACAGCATTTGCATAGATTCCACCAAGGTTGATTTTTCCACCCAAGGTTGAGACAAGATCTCGATCGGACTCCTCAAAAGCATCCTTCAGCGAATCAAGGGTCAATTCATGAGGATCAATCGCAGCCGGTGGAGGGATGTACATTTCTCCCTTCTTGATGGTTCGACCAGAATAGCTTGCATGCGTGAGGGGTTGAATGATGACATCGTTTTCATCCATCAAAATGACGTTTCCGTTACGAAACAATTCAACGCTTAAGGAGCGTTGACCATTTTTTGTATCGAAACGGAACAAAAGAACACGATCGAAGCCAAGTTGTTCAACCTTGGTCAATCGAGCATTTTTGAGATGCTTTCGTAAGACCATTGCGAAGGAAGGTGGAGTCATTGGCATCGGCCGATCTCGTTTCGACGTGTAGACGCGTTGTCCTCGAACGATGACCAAATCAAACTGCTCTGCTTCCTTTGGATTGATTCGAAGAACAATCTGCTCATAGTGCGGCATGTAGGCTTTCTTGACGTACGCTCCAGACCATGCATCAAGTTCAAGCGATATCGCTCGAACATCGAAACCAGTCATGGAGTCCTTCATGTCACCCTCTCCTACTCTACAAATTTCAACAGTACTTTACCAATGTTCTTTCCATCATGAATATGTTGGTGTGCTTTCGCAACATCCTTCGCATCGTAAACTGAGTCAATGATTGGAGTCAAAGCACCTTCTTTGATTCCTTGGAGGATGCTTTGCATTTGTTCTTGCATCACGGCCTCATCGTTCCATGTACCCATATGTACGCCAAAGACACCTTGATTTCTGGACATCATGAGCATCGGGTCGAACCTTGGCCGACTTCGTAAGGCTTTGAGTGCCTTCCAAAGAGACCGCTTTGAGGATGGGGCAGCGGATGACATTCCATAGGTGTACAACTTACCGCCCTGGGCAAGAACAGAAAGACTGCGTTTGAGATGACCTCCACCAATCGGATCGAGGATATGGTCAACCCCTCGTCCATTTGTTTGAGAGCGAACGATCTCAACAAAATCCTCGTTGTGTCGATCGATTGCTGTTGCACCGTAGGAGCGAATGATCTCTGCTTTTCCTGAAGAAGCAGTTGACCATACTTTGGCAACGCCTGCCCATTGACACAGCTGGAGTGCTGCAGTTCCGACCCCTCCTCCTCCGCCATGAATGAGGACAGCATCTGTCGGTTTGAGATTCCCGAGATGGTGGAGCATGTGATG
>JAPOIF010000047.1:2350-9687 GCA_029979085.1 Methanobacteriota archaeon
TGCAGTGATGTAGGTCACAGGCATTGAAGCAGCAGCTTCGAGTGAAATCTCGTCAGGAATCGGTAACGTTCTGGAAGCATCTGTGATGACATGGCTAGCCTGCCCTCCAGTACGCATCAATCCAACAACGCGTTGTCCTATTTTGAATCCTTCAACACTTTTTCCGATGGCATGAACAACGCCACTTACCTCATAACCCGGCGTAAACGGAAACGGAGGACGTGGCTGATAGAAACCAAGCCGCATGAGGGTGTCTGCGAAATTTATTCCGGCATAGTGAACGGCAATACAGATCTCATTTTGACCAGGTTCAGGAATAGGTATTTCTTGGATATCAAGGACGTTTGGCCCTCCTGCTTTTGTGATTACAACTCGATATGCCATTCAATCATCTCCTCGAATCCATCCGTGATTTGTTTGCTTCACCCGTCCAGCACGTTCGTGTGAAAGAAGGTGAGCGAGCGTCTGGTCTTGAGCAAGGCCAGGATGAGCATCAGGTGTATTGGCGTAGGCTTGAACAGAGATTTCAGAAACCGTTGAAAGCCCCGATATAACTGCATCGAGAACACGTTGATGTCGCTCCATTCGATGCTTGATGTAGTAAGCGAGTGTTTTGTCTGGAAGAGGAATGACAGGGCCATGACTTGGGAACATCAAGTGAGGTTTCAGTTGTTGCAACCGTTGAAGTTGCTCGATATATACGTCCATATCACCCGTTCCAGGAGGGATGAGAATTGTACCAATGCCTGCAACCATGTCTCCGGCAACAAGCCCAGCTTCGGAGTAAAGGCAAATGTGTCCAGGGTGGTGACCGGGAGTAATCAGTACTGTCCAGTCTTGGTTGCCGAGTTGGAGCACTTCTCCATCAGCAAGAATCCGGTCACAATGAACCGTTCTTGAGGTGTACTCACTTCCCCATACTGGAACATCAAACGCTTCACGAAGCAAATCCATGTCGCCGATATGGTCGCCATGAGAATGGGTGAAGAGTATGGCAACCAATTCACCACGATGTCGATCAACGGCTTCAGCAAGTTGTTCCATCCCTTCCCGCATACGACAGGCAGGATCGACGAGAACAAATTCCCCTTCAGGGTCGCCAACAAGATAGGCATTGGTGTGGTCTGCAGGAGGAAGTGTGGCTGTTTTGACTGGAACAACCTCGACTCCATGCGCAAAAAGGATTGAGCGACGACCTGGCTGCCGTTCCTGCAAATCCTGAGCGGTTTGAATCACATCTCCATCAAAGTGCTTCAGGGTTCGATCTACCTCCATTAAGAGCGTAACAACAGGGGGAGCAACACGGATCTCATGGCGCTTCCAACGCTCAATCATTTCGGATGGTCTCATCCATTCAAGGGCGGTAAATTCTGTTTGCAACTCTGTCGTAGGATTGAATTCTTGTTTCCCAATGTGCAAGTGAAAGAACGTGTTCTCAAACTGTACAGGTCCAAATGGTGGCGTTGTTCTGCTGGAGATGTGTCTCAACTCTGAGGTGTTGAGAACAATGTCTCCGACTTTCAGTGCATTGATGAAGGCCAACTTATCTTCGAAGATGTTGTTTCGCAAGTCAACATCGATCGGAGCTACGGAGGAACCATTTGGAACGACGCCCAATTCTTCGGTCATCTCTCGAACAACAGCCACGACAGATGATGTTGAGCCACTTGTCGTATTCTGAACAAAGGACTCGCCTTCGTGATCCGTTCTCGATACGCCGCCTCCTGGAAACGCCCAGTATCCTGGGAACGCTCGCATGGACTCAGCACGTCGCCCCAAGAGGACTTCGACACCGTCTATACCATCACGAGTGAGTGTCAACGTCACCGTAGGGCGAGGAGGCTTCCTCGCAAATGCGGGAAGGTTCACACCCTCAGGGACTTCGCTCATGTTCCACCCTATGGGTGGACCGCTTCAAGCCTTTGTGGCTTCACTCGTTTCGTCGAATGAATGCAGCTCCTAGGAGTGCAAGCATTCCAACAAGTCCAGTGAATCCAGGAGCGTCATGCATTGGGTTCTCATCGCTGTAAGCATCAGCAGAGACCGAGTACAATCGAACGGTATCCCACTCTTCTGCTGTCTCACCGACGTGAATCATATCGCCAACGGAAAGCGTTCCCGAACTGTCAGCGTCATGGAACATGATGTCAGAATCTTCGCCTGCATCTGCAATAGCAACGGACATGACCGTTGTGCAAGTCATCGTTTCCTCACCAGTGTCCATATCGTAGTCTTCCTCACAGGTTGCAAGTTCAATCTTGTAATCAGAGAGGTCGCCTTCAAAGTGGAAATCCATATCAGAGGTGACGTACATGACATACTCATCAGAATAATCATCGCCACCATGGTCATCGCTTTGGTCTTCAGTCCACATGAGGCCTGCAGCTTCACAATCTTCCTGCGTTGTAAGTTCAGGATCGACCATGTGTGTGCTCATGTTGTAGCAGACCATGTCCCCCTCGTCCATACCATCATCATCGCTCATGTCAGGCATTTCGTCCTCGCCATCAGGGCAATCTCCGGTTCCATCATTGACTTGTGAAATCCAAATTTGGCTTCCATCCATGCAGTCAAACCAGTTGATTTCATTTCCGTCACTGTCGTATTGTTGCTCATCTGCACCATCTGCACAGTCAGCCCCGCCATCGTTGACGTAATCGAATGGGATTTCTTCTCCATTGCCACAAATGAATGTAGGTCCATCGTCTTCATACTCCATGAGCAATGCGAAGAGTTCGACCAATTCGTCGGCATCAAGACCGCCATTGGAGTCGGCGTCAAGGTCTGACCAAATCATCATTGAATCGTTTCGCTCTTCATCGCTTTCCCAACCTTCTTCACTGTTGATGAAAGCATCGTGCTCATCCCATGTGATGCTGCCATCACCATCAGCATCCATGAATGCCAACCATTCCTCGATTATGTCATCGATGGATGAATCTTGTCGCAGACAATCCCAGCCACTGCCATCTGCCAGTTCCGTGCATTCGTCCATTTCGTATCCATCGCTCATCATGATGTTGCCATCAGAATCCAACCAATCGTTCATCCAGCATTCGTAGTAACTGTCGGCTGGGTCCGTGCTTTCTGTGCAACCATCGTAGAGGTTGCCAATATCCTCGGAATCATCGAACTCGTCTTCGCCACCAGCACAATCATCCATGCCATCGTTGACCCAATCCATTGGGATTGTTTCACCATCATCGCACATGAACTCATCATCAGATCCGCCCATGTCCATTTCGTCTTCGCCACCTTCGCAGTCATCCCATCCATCGTTGACGTAATCCATGGAAATCATTTCACCATCATCGCAGATGAAATATTCTTCATCTTCGTAGTCATCTCCCCAGTCATCGTCATACATGCTGTCAGAGAGAGAGAACGGTAGGGCAACAGTTTCACCAGCATCAAGACCGGTAAACAAAGCGTCAACACGTTCTTCTGTGAGGATGTACATCATCATGACAGTAGGTTCGTCTCCCATCTCATCCATTTCCATGGAGAAGTACTCGATGTCACCCGTGGAAGTGAAAGCAACTTGCATGGCTGGCATTCCCATGTCATCTTCCATTTCGCCTTCTTCCATGTCATCTTCATAGAATACGGTAACAGAATCGATGAATGCTTGTAACTCATCAACGGTCAATTCACCGCTCATGTCGGTGTCTGCATCATTGAACAAGGTCTCGAGTTCTGCCATGTCTTCACTATCGGTTTCGTCACAGTCCTCGGAGATGAATTCACTCCATGAGACGCCATCACTGTTATCATCATCGCACATGTCGAGTGCCTCCGCAGGTGTTGGAGCTTCTCCTTCCATTACCGCTGCCATATCGATGGCAACGTCAAACAATTGTAGGCCATCAACAGATTCAGCAGGCGTGAATGTTCCGTATTCCTCAATCACCTCAATGATTTCGAGGAAGGCCATTGGATCCATGTCTTCGCTGTCTTCTTCTGACTCTTCAGCCATTGCTGCGATAACCTCGGTGTGTGTGGTTGTTGTTGCCATCGAGAAGTGCTCGACTTCAGGCATCATAGCAACCATCATATCGAATTCTGCAATTTCGTCCTCGGTTGCATCAGCACCCAACTCGCCATCGATTTCGTACCCGATTGAAACGTACATTGTTGTGCCAACATGCGTCATGGAAGTCATCATTGAAATGGTGACATCTCCATCGTCCATGCCCATGACAGAGGAAGAGTGGTAACCATCAGGCGACCATGCCTCCGTCATTTCAATGGTCATGATGGCATTCTCGTCGACTTCGAGCATACCACTGTCATCGCCCATTTCACTCATGTCGATTTCATACATGAGTGTAATTCCAAACGATTCGCTTTCATCAACGGTCAAGAAATCCTCAACCTTTTCCAAGGCAATGTCTTCATCGACATCGATTTTCAAAATTTCGTCACCCGCATCATCGACGGCGTCAGTAAGTTCAGTACATCCTGCAAGCAGGAGGGAGGCTACGAGAAGAAGTGCCAGTGTCTTTTTCATTGGTATTAACCACGGTCAGTCGTTTTATTAACCTATCACCGACAACATGGCCTAGAAAAAGACGCAGATTGATGAACTGGGAGGTTGTCGAACCATCATGAAGGCCAATTCTGTCGAGGAAGAACTCGAACATCTTGCGAAGTTGGTTGCAGAAGCTGAATCATTAGGAATTGATCCTTGGCCAAAAAAGAAACCACCTCGCCCGTGGGCGAAGTTTGCCCTTGCCTCGTTCATGATCATCATGATGCTCTCATGGGTTTCACGATGGATGTACCGCTTCGTCGAAGTTTGAGATAGCGGTCACCGTCGATTTCAAGAAGTGAATCAAATTGGCAGGGGCATAGTCCCTTAGTGTAGCGGTCCATCATGGAGGATTCTGGTTCCTCCGACCCCGGTTCGAATCCGGGAGGGACTACTCTTGTGTCCACCTTCTTTCAAACGAGTAGTCCCTCGACATCATGGATTTTTGCATCAATTCTTCATCCATGATTGTCCGGGAGGGACTACCACCGCACCGAGAATCACTCTTCTTCATCTGGTTTGATGAGGACGAATGATGTGATCATTGACATAGGGTCGCCATGGGTAAGTTCGCCAGAATACTCTTTTGCTTGGCCGTAGGTAACGACACGCAATCTGAATTGACACGTCTTCTTTGTTCGTCGCTTGCGATGATGGCGATAGAAATGAACTCCAATCTTGTATTCTCCATCAGGTGCAACATCCGTCCAAACAACGTTCTCAATTGGCGTTTTTGACTTTGGTCGAACGTTCATGTCAACGTCGAGTTCTCCACCACATTCGCTCTTTCGATTGTTGAAATAAATCCGTTCACCAGATGGACAGAACACGTGCATGTCGAGATCGTTGTAATCGTCCCATGCAAGGCTGATTTGGACAACACCCGATTTTCCACCTTCACGAGCAAGACGATCCATCAATTCACGGTCTTCTTCATCCGTGACTCGGACGGAGATACCGGTTCCAACTTCTTCTTGGGCGACAAGGTCGGCGTGTGCATTGAGGTTGTCCTCATTCTCAGCAATCCATGTCGAGCGATCATCGAGGGACTCATCTTCCTCATCCTCGGTTTCGACAGCATCTCGGTCAGGAATAAACAATTCATCCATGACCAGTTGCAAATCCGAATATTGCGAGACGCGACGTTGCTGACGTTGCTGGTATGCATCACGAGCAGAATCGTTGAGTTGGTCGAGTTGCAAGCCGCGTGAAACGATGTGACGGCGAGTGCTTCTTCGGTCATTACGTTGGGAACGCATGCTCGACAATGGAGCGCGACTCGCATTCCTGAGTTTGAGTTGCTGCTTCAATTCACGACGCTTCCGAAATCGATTGATCGAGAACAAAATGAGGAAGAAGAGGAGTGATCCACCACCGATGATGATGCCGAGGAGGATTTTTTCGTCCACAATCCTCACTTCTTCCTGCTCCCTTTTAGGAGATTTGTTGCATCATTGGTTCAAGAATTCCTTGTTGATGGTATCAAGCATGTCCTTCGATGGCCGAAGTTCATCATCGCTCACATCGAGGAGAGGCGTTTCAACCAGACCGAGATCTTCTGCCAGGGATGGTTTGCTGGCATCAAAGTAGAGCAGTCCTGTGACGTGCTTCTTCTCAACTTCTGCTTCATGGAGAGCCGTCAATGCGGCCATTGAATTGCCCGGGTCATGATTGGCTGAAATCGTTTCGAGACGGATGGTCGAACCATCGTGCAACGTGATATCGGTGTAGTGTCCTTCTGGAACCTCAACTTCGGCCATGGGCTCGAAGTGTGGAATGTAGTCTGCCATGTGAAGCGTGATTTCGTTGTCCTTGACATATTGGTAGGATCGCATCGATTCGTCGTTGTTGTTGAACGTAACACAAGGAGAGATGACGTCAATCAACGCGAAGCCTTTGTGCGACATTGCAGCCTTCAAGAGCGAGGTAAGTTGCTTCTTTGAACCTGAGAAGGAACGAGCGACAAATGTACAACCGAGATTGATAGCAAGTGCACACAAATCAATGGGTTGTGTTTCATTGATCTTTCCTTTCTTCTTCTTGGAACCAATATCTGCTGTAGCAGAGTATTGTCCCTTGGTTAATCCATAGACGCCATTGTTCTCAACGATGTAGACCATGTCCATGTTGCGGCGAATGGCGTGGATCAACTGGCCAATACCAATAGATGCAGAATCTCCATCACCGGAGACACCGAGGTAAAGGAGATCTTTGTTGATGGCATAAGCGCCAGTGGTTACCGATGGCATTCGTCCATGGACGGTGTTGAATCCATGAGATTGACCCAGGTAGTATGCTGGTGTTTTGGATGAACAGCCGATTCCGGACATCTTTGCGATTCGATGAGGCTTGATACCGTTCTCCCAGGCAGCGTTGATGATGACGTTTGAAATCTGGTCGTGACCACAACCCGGACACAACGAGGAAGGGCCTCCAGTGTAGCTATCCTTGGGCTCATTGATGACATTCAATTTAATCGCTCGTGCAGGTTTGTCGCTCATTGGCTCACCTCCTTGATGGTCTCAAGAATCTTCTCGGCGTAAATACGTGCACGAGGAGGCATACCATCGGAATAGGCAACGGAATGAACCTTGCTAACGATGTCGTTTGGAAGTTCCCGGCGTAGGATACCCCAAAGTTGACCATCACGGTTGATTTCCAAAACGATAGTCATGCGATGGCGTCGAATGAATGCTTCTACTTCGCTGTGAAGTGGGAGCGAACGAACACGGCATTGACTCACTTTGAGTCCTGTTTCTTCAAGAATGTCGTCGATTTCTTGAATGGTGTTTTCCATGCTTCCGTA
>JAPOIF010000047.1:9786-12047 GCA_029979085.1 Methanobacteriota archaeon
ACGGCATTGACTCACTTTGAGTCCTGTTTCTTCAAGAATGTCGTCGATTTCTTGAATGGTGTTTTCCATGCTTCCGTAATATATGACGCCAACGTCACCTTCAATTTCCTCACGGAGTAGTGGTTCAGGAAGGTCGTCGCGTGCACCGTTGATCTTGTCTTTGAGACGCTTCATGAGTGCGAAATAATCGTCTGGCTTTTCAGAGTAAACACCGTCTGGGTTGTGACCAGTTCCTCGATAGAGGATAGGAGCCATACCACTACCAGGAAGTGTTCGGTATGGAATGCCATCACCGTCAACGTCACGATATCGTCCGAAGTTTTCCATTGCTTCGAAGACGTCTTGCTCACGGATTGTCTTTCCTCTATCCATTGGTGCATCAGGATACGTGAAACCTTCGCACGCCCATCGATTCATTCCCAAGTCAAGGTCGGAAAGGCCGAACACTGGAGTCTGATAGCGTTCTGAGATATCGAAGGCTTTCCATCCAAATTCGAAACATTCCTCAACGGTTCCAGGAATGATGACGATATGTTGTGTATCCCCATGACTTCCTTCGTATAGCATTGCGAGATCGGATTGTTGGGTACGGGTTGGCAGACCTGTTGAAGGCCCAACACGGTTGACATCCCAGAAGACGGATGGGATTTCTGCAAAGTAGGCGAGACCGATGAATTCCTGCATGAGGGAGATACCAGGTCCAGAAGTTGCAGTCATTCCACGACCTCCAGCCCATCCAGCACCAAGAACCATACCCGCAGCAGCAAGTTCGTCTTCTGCTTGGATGACGGCACATGTGGATTCGCCCTCGTCGTTAGTACGAAGTCGTGGCAACCATCCAATGATGCCTTCAGCGAGGCTCGACGATGGTGTAATTGGGTACCATGCAAGCAATTGAACACCACCAAAGATGCATCCGAGTGCAACGGCTTCGTTCCCTTCCATGAAGAATCGCTGTTGCTCAATCGCTCGTGATTCAACCACGTATGGGTCGTTCTTGGTGAAATTTTCTTTCGCATAGTTACGCCCTAATTCGAGGGCAGTTGTGTTGAGTTCAATTGCTGAAGCCTTGCCTTTGAATTGACCTGCAACAGCCTTGTGCAGAGCCTCATCGGTGATACCAAGCAGTTCAGCCAAAACGCCGACATATACGATGTTGGTGACAAGTTTTGCAAGTTTTGGACTGAGTGTTCGGGCAAGCTTTGTCATCGGAACTGGGTAGGAAACAACGTCTTCTCGGTCCATTGGCATCTTTGAGTCCATGTTCCACACAACGACCGACCCAGGTTCAAGAGCAGCGAGATCTTCAGCCCATGTTGCTTTGTTGACGAGGACTTGAATGTGGGTTCGATCACCCGGCGCTTGATATCCCTCATCGGAAAGTCGAACGATGTACCATGTTGGAAGACCAGAGATGTTGGATGGGAATAAGTTCTTTCCAGATACTGGAACGCCCATGTCGAAAAGGGATTGAAGGAGAATCAGGTTGGCCGATTGAGACCCGGTTCCGTTGGCGGTTGCAATGTTGATGGTGAAGTCGTTGGCGATGGTGTCCATCTGTTGTGTCTCCTCAGGCCGTAGTGACGGATGTCGTGGCCTCTTGTTTTACGCCCATCGCTTTCATCACTTCAATATGTTGCCGTGAAAACCTCATCATTCCCATCCGTGAAGGTCAAAAATAGAAGTCTGTTCTGGGCAACCATGGCGGACGATGCATTGACCGAGGCTTGGGAAAAAGCAGCGATGGACATCACGAAAGGAAAGAACGAGGGTGCGCTCCAAGCATTGCGTGCTGCAGACCCTCAAGCCGCCGAGCCAATGACGGCTCGATTGGTCGGTGAAGCGACCTGGAACATTGCCAAAGCCAACGATTCAAAATCCGACTACAGAAAGGCTGCCATGTTCTTGCGTGAAGCGAGCAAAAAGAATCCTAAGGACAAGAAAACCAGTTCCCTCTACAATAAGCTGCTCAACGAAATGCAAGACAAGCGTATCAGCGAGACCGTCATTCCACGAATGTTCAACAATGGGGGGCCGACATTGGCTGGAATAGTTGCAATTTTTGGTGTATTCCTGGTCGTCCTTGCCATTGTTTCAGGGGCAAACAGTACGGGTTCAACCACCCAAAGCAATGTAGTTATGGAGCTCACGTGGACCGATGCAAACAACATCGACCATACGGGTAAGATTTGGATTGAATTCTACGATGACGAAACGCCAATGCACGCTGAAAGTTTCAGAGCCAATGCCGAGGCAGATCG
>JAPOIF010000048.1:0-6772 GCA_029979085.1 Methanobacteriota archaeon
CCGTTTCGCCCATAATTGAGAACACCATCACGATCGATGAAGGCAATTGGCCCTTTGGCCAAACCAGAACCATCGACAATGGGGCCATCCATAACCGTTCGATATCAAGCCAGTTGTTGGACTTAGTGGGCAAACGTTTCTATTTGGAGGAGTTCTGGGAATGGTATGTTCCTTTCCAAAGAGGTTGCCACAATCGCAGGCGCTCTTGGAATGGTTTTTCTCGCCATATCATGGCACAGACGTCACAATGAGGGTGTTTCACGCCTGGCTCAATGTGGTTGGATTTTGGTCGGCTTGTATTTCTTCAACGACTCCTTGTATTACTTCGAGCTTGAAGACCTTGTACTCACCATCATGACAGCACTTGCACTGCCAATTGCGGTAGCATTGGTGATTGCAGAAGCCCGCTCGTTGACAGATCGTGATCGAGCAGCCCTCAACTGGGCACGTGGATGCGTTGCTTATGCAGGAGGCCCCTACCTTCTTGTCGCTCACATTCCATGGCTTTCTGTTTTGGCGATTTGGTTCGTTGCTTCTCAAGTCGCTATGTTCCTTTCTTTCACCGGGACAGTGGATATCAAACTCGGTGAAACGTATGTCAATACATCCGAAGGTCGATTCTTGTGGGACGATTGGGATGGCAACAAGTGGTTCATGACCGATGGTTTCGCTGAACACCCGTTCCAAACAGAATTGATTATGGCCGATGGTGGATTTATCGGCATCAATTTCGTATTGGCATGTACTGCGCTCCAATCGATGATCGTTTTCATTGGAGCAATCTCAGTACTCGATGTTGATCGTAAGCGTCGAATTCGTGCTCTCTTGTTCACAGTTCCAATTATTCACATTCTCAACTTGTTCCGCAATGCAGGACTTGTTTGGATGCATCTATCCTACGAGGGCTGGGAATACCTTGGTTTGAGCATGTTTGAATTTGGACATTCTTACGCTGCTCGAGTTGTATCGCTCTTTGCGATGTTTGTAATGGCAATCGCGATGTTCGAATTACTTCCAGAATTGCATCGACACATCCTTCGATTGATGGATGCATCTGGACTGCGCAAGAAAAAGACGAAGATTAATCCTTAGTCCAAGGCGAATCAGGATCATCACGATGCCATAGTCGTCCACTGTTCGGTGGATATTCAATGTGCTCTCGACCGTTTGAATCCATCATTCCCATTAGACTCGCCGCAGGCTGGTCTTCCAAAGGTTCTGGTTCAAAACTGGCTTCACCAAAGTCGTAGATAGGTACGCTTGTTGCTTGAGCAGGTGGTACATTTTCGTTCACCATACTCGATTGAAATACCTCCCTGCTCATTGATGGTGCAGGTGCGAGATTGTCCAACATCTGTTCAGCGAACGCATCTGTTTTGTTCCATTCCTGATCCATGCTTTGACCAGAACCCCCACCTCCTCGAGCGAAGAGAACGAGTAGACCAATGAGGACGATGAAGATGGCACCACCTGCACCATAGAGCATATCGTTGGCTACACTTGGTGCAAAGTCAGCATTGTCGCCGATTCCATCCCCATCAGCATCCTTCGATTCGCTCGGGTCGTTCGGGAACTGATCGTCAATATCGGGAACGCCGTCGCCATCGCTATCGAATGGATTGAACGTCGTTTTGCATGTTTGAACAGCCTTCTCAAGTTCATCATGAGTTACGAAATCATCCTTGTTTACGTCCAATGCCTTTGAATCGTATGCGTTCTTCAACGCCAAAGAATCAAAGAATTCAGTGGATGTCTTGTACGGAAGTTGATCAATCATCGAATAAAGTTCATTCTCACACGTGCAAGCAATTGCAACAATCTCGTTGAATTCTATCATCCCATCTTCATTTGTATCAACGTCCGAGAATTGTGTTTCTTCTGGTGCCCCAGTGCGTCGGAATTCATCAGCATTCAACAAGCCATTTCCGTTGAGGTCAGCATCCATGAAGAATTCTTCGAGTCCATCATCGCAAGCATAGATGTCTTCAGGATCAACAACAAGTGGAGGTTCTGGATCTGGCCCCGGACGAGTGTCTTCCTTCCAATAGGCGACGATGGAAACATCGGAAAAATCGTCTTCTGCAATAACTGTGATATCGAATCGTCCCGCTGCAGGTGAGTAGATGTACAACTCTTGATAGGTTCCTTCACCGTACGATGTGAATTCCTCTTCAAAGATGTCCTCTTCGAGGAATTCAAACTCACCGAAATCATCGAACCCAAAGAAATCACCGTAATCCACTTCACCATCGGCTGTGATGTAAAGGGAGCCTTCACCACCATACGTGGTGATGATCAGTTCTTCAGCACGAGACTCGAGATCGACATAGAAATAGAGTTCTTCTCCAGCAGGTGCAGAGAGTCCGTCAACGTCTTCATCATTGAACAACTCAATCGGCGTACCATCGTATTCCCAAATGTAGAGGTCTTCGAAGGACGCTGTGATCGATACTCCGCTAAACACACTTTCAGAGTCGAGGAGAATCTGCCACTTGCCTGGCGTTGGGTTGTTAAATCCAATCTTGTCACCTGCACCCGGCGCTCCTGAATGGTGATCTGCTTCGCTTGCTGTAGGTGTGTTCTCATAGCGCATGTGGAGCGTGGCTTCACCAAAGCCACCGTCGAGGTCAACCTCAAGTCGCTCGGTTCCAGTTGGTACTTCAATGAAGAAATATTGGTCAAGACCGTTGTAACCGCTCATCGGTCCATATGCAACACCAGGTTGCAATTCGACAGCGGTTGATGGATCTGCATTGGCTGGTGCATAGGTGAAATCAGCAACGATCGTGAAATCAGACGACTTGCGATAGGTGAAGGCTGTAACATAGTAGATTCCGGGTTCAACATCAAACAGATTGACTTCTTCACCATTACCATCATTGGTAGACCAAGCAATGTTGCTTTGCTGGTATTCTCCCTCAGAATACTCATCAAAGTATGGTTCTTCGTAATAGTAGTAGTAATTGGGGTCGATTGGTCCTCCCGATGAAAGAATGAGGTTGATGTTTCCTTTTCCTCCGTACGTTTCAATCTTCAATTCAGTGAGAGAATCGGTGACATTGACGTAATAGTATTCCAAAGCCGCATCCCAACTATCACGGTCGGATTCTACAGTTTGTGAGGTGATAGGAACACCATTGAACAACTGGGTCATTTCATCAAGACTTGGTGGCTCTTCTGCAACTTCCCAAGAGGCGATGATTTCCAATTCCTCGATGTCTTGCTTGGCAACGATGGAGTACCACATGATGTCGTATTCTGGCCATGTCCATGAATTGAAGACTGAACCCCAGTAACTGGTCAACTCCATATCGTAATCCCAAGGCGCAGGTATGCGATCGTAACCAACATATGCGTCGAAGAGCATGTTCTCTTCGTCATCATACTCCCAATCGTCGTAAAACAGTTCGGACCAGGAATAAATGGCAATGTCGGTCATGAATGTATATTCATCAAGTTCTGCATAGAAGAGGAGGGTATCGCCTTCCTGAATGTTTTCCAAGACAAGAAATTCATCGTTGGGTAGTTCGACAGCTTGCGCAACGATGGAACCATCTGGCATGACCCAATCTGCACCATGAATGATACCGATACGATTCATTGTAGCATCGTTCAATGCATCCCCTGTATCGCCTCCTTCACCTTCCCAGAACGTCCATCGACTGACAGGCTCCCACATGTTCTCTTCAACAAATGAGATGGTAAGATCATCAATGATTCCTTCGAAGTGATAGCAGTCGCAACCAGCACCCATGCGAGCGATGTACAATTCATCGCATGCGTCGCCTGAGGTGAAACAGTCATTGGAGCCAAAATCTCCTTCTGGAATGTTGGCATCCTCGGCAGAAATATTTCCTGCAGGAACACCATCAATGGTGAAAAATCCTCCAACTCCTTCAATGAGTTGAACACCAATCGTATGCCAGGTGTCTTCAGTAATGCTCATGTTGGATGTCGGATGCTTGGAGAGACTGTATTCGGATGCGTATCCAATGGCGCCGTTGGAGAGGTACATGCCCCACCCATAATCCCCTTTCATGGTGATAAATCGAATCCCATCAAGACTGCTTGCTTTGATGGTCGCTTCAATGTTCAGCGTCCCATTTGCGATCAAACCCTCGTCGTGGTCGATGACAATATGGTCTTCAACACCGTCAAATCGGAGAGAAAAATCTGCACCGGGGCCAACTTCAACAACACCGTAGACGGGGAAGTATTCTGGATTGTTTTCCAAATCGTTCCATGTTTGAGGATCAATGTTGCCCATGTTGGTTGAAGCAATGTGTACATAGTCCGAATCATCTCCTCCGGTTGGTTGGTCGACACCCCAATTACGGTAAAGGAATGGTGTGCCATCGTGCCATCGGTAAATGCCTTCATCTTGAACATCGTTCAATCCAATCCACAAATGGCGGGATTGATCTCCAAAACTTGCGAAGGTGTCAAACACCCACGTGTTCTCATCATCATCATCGATTGTTGTCAAGTATCCATCAAGTGACCTCGCCTTGAACGCCGCATCCTCCCAAGAGGAAGCAGAAAGGAGGTGATACGTCTTGTTGTTGTCAGGATTAACAGCAGTATGCATGATATCAATTTCATCAAGAACGCTTGAGTCTGCTTGTGTCGAAGCAACCATGCATGTCGATGCAAGCATCATCAATATCAAAACAGAAGCAACCATGGGCGAGCCTTTGGCCATGTTCTGTTCATTGGTTGGTCGTTCATAACTCCATTGCCTGCGAGGAGGAGCGATATTCTTGGTCATGCTTCGAATTTCGTTCAAGAATTATATCAAGAACTTGGTAAGGTGATTTGACGATTATTGGATCTTCTTCCCGCCGATACGTAATTCAGTATAGAGTGGCATTTGATGTTCCCAAGCAAATTCTTTCACAACACGCCAGCCCTTTTCGCTACCTTCGTAGTCCGTCACATCAATCGTTTTGTTTCGAGTGTTTGCTTTGAAGGCGGCAACTGGTTCAGCATTTCGGAACACAAGATAGGCGCTTCCAAAACCAAATTTTTCTTTTAGAACATCTCCAAAGTACGGTGCAATAGGGTCTGTCGGTGGTAAGACAAAATCTCGGATTGGATTGATCGATTTGGCAGATTCAAGTAGTTCTTTTCGCCCCCAACAAACTTCATGCAAGTTCTCAATCAGGAATCCTTTGACGAGCGTACCATCTTCCTCAAATTCATTGAGAACGGCTTTGAGTTCCTCAGGTTTGAATGGTGTGCCAGATAATCGCAGTAATTGTTTGATGGTGATGACCGGATAATCCTTAACGAGGTTTCGTAAATATTCACGTCGAAGGTGTACTGGGTCTTCGTCGGTTCTTGGATGAACGGCACGGAATCCGCCTCGGAAATCCTCAACAATATGTCCAGTTCGGATAAGCGGTTGAACAAGTTTCCTAAATTCAGATTGGGTGAGTGCATGACGTTCTTTGAAGATGTTCGGATCGGTTTGTGAACTGAAGAAATCGATAATATCAACCAAATCTTCTTCGGGAGGGATACCGCGAATGGTAAGCAAGGTTTCGAAGTATTCGTACGGTGCCCAGACCTGATGTCCTCGCATGTTGACGCCTTTGTGCAACCGGTTTGCGCTGGCCATCGACTTGAGATTTGTTCGGAACACTTCACAGCGACCACGCAAGGCAAAATCATCACGAATTTCCTTGATTTTCCGAAGAGCTAACGTCTCATTCTCGTGACGGGTTTCTTGATGCAGATGATGTTGATGGAACAAGGCACGTTCGGCGATTTCACGAGGCTGTGGGTCGACGACACCTCCTCGAATCATTCGTTCCCCAACTTGCTTGAAACCTATTCGTTCTAGGCCATCACGCATTGGTTTGCTGAGTTCAGAAATAGGCTCACTGTTTACATTTGTAAGCACAGCCACATCAACCAACTGATCGGCATGATTTTCGAGTAATATCAGGAACGCATCACAAAATTCTTCAAAATAAGCCGTCGGAACATGCATGTCTTTGATCTCGAGATAATCGTTGACTCGGAACATCAACACTTTGCCAACAGGATCGACCCCTTTGAAGACAGGAAGATACCAGCCTCGATCCAATGCTGAACGCACTTCCCAAATAAACCGAGAAACGTACGGATCGGATTGTGTTAAAATCCGTATCGAACGATCTTCGCGTCGTGGAACTTTCAACATTTCAACTTCGGTTGGTGTACAGTAGAAGTCCTCAGTATCGGGAACCAAGGCAGTGACCTTTGAAATGCGACCACTCGTTTCCAAATTATGCAAAGCAACGAGCAGATCCTCATAATTTCTCGACACGTAAAATCGCAACGTGCTTGCCTTTACAGGCCCCATTCGACGAACAACTTCTTCCAGAGCATCTTCGAAATCCATTGGCTCATAGACGCCATGTACCTTGTGGAACAACGATAATCGACGCCGACGCCCAATGACCTCTTCGAATTGCTTTACAAACAGCATTTGTCGATCTAGATTTGAAATCGCATTCTTGACATCTCGCTCCATTTGGCGATGTTCTTCTCCTTTCGGGAAATCTTGAACCAATTCTTGTCGAGTGATGTTTTCTTCCGGGTCAAGTTTGGAGAGAACGACCTCTTCCATAGCTCCAATCCATGGTTCTGGTTTGAGTCCGAGAAGCATTGGGATGTTGTTCTTGGTCGTATACCCCATGCGATTGTGAAGCAATCGACCGCTGACGACGTCGGAATCGAGTTGCAAATCTTTCCAATCTTTGAATCTGAAATCTTCAATTCGGTA
>JAPOIF010000048.1:6870-12023 GCA_029979085.1 Methanobacteriota archaeon
AGAGCAATTCTTGTTGTTTCTGTACCAGGACATGTTCGTTAAATGCCTCGAATACATCATCGTATTTTTTGAACGACTTGTCGAGAACAAGATTTTGAATCCATCGATATTCGACAATATCTTCTTTTCCACCAGTGATACGATGTTCATCAACCTTCAGGATTAGTTCAGCCTCATCTGTTTGGGTAAAGAAGCCAACGGAAAGGACGTTTCGGGTTTCGAGTTCATGAACGATGCGATCCACAGATTTCTCAGAGAATGGAAGCCGTTGATGCAAAATTTCGGTTGTTTTCGGTCCTTCAGAACCGAGAATTTCGAGGACTTTGACTCGGAGTGCTTCATGTGGATCACCTACCGATACGGTCTTCCACTTGGTAGGCGTTGTCTTGTCAAACTCGGTTGCGATGTTGAAGGACATTCCTTTTGTATCGTAATCTCGTAAATCAACAATTGATTTCGAATCACTTGAAGCAAGGCAAGCGAGTGTACCGTGAATTTCAGCCATGAATGGGTTGAACCATTTCCCATCAATTTCTGGTTCACCCGTGCCATCAATTTTGGTAATTTTTCCTCCCTTGCAAAGCTCTTCAACCCACGTTCGAATGAGGTCTAAATCGATGCCTTCCAACTTTTCTCGATACAATGGATTGTTGAACTCTCGGTCAAGTCCACCTCCATGTTGCATGAGTTCGTAGAGTGTTTCAGGGTTATGAGGTACAGGAGCTTTATCGCTGTAGTACTTGTCCAATTGTTCCTTGGTCATTTCAGTCGCAAGGCTTCGTGTCCCCATCAATCGTCGAAGCACTTCAGGATCGATGTCTTTGACAAGGAAAGCACGGGTTTTCATGGACATAAGATCCTCAAATGCGGACATGTAGAGACTCATACCGAGTCGTGAAGGAATGGTTACCTTGGTGTGTACAATTCGAGCATCACCTTCGATGCATGATTCGAGGAATTGGTTGAGTCCAAAGACGTCAATGTCTCCGAACAACACTTCATTCTTGGCTTCCCTCATGAGCAGCGAATTTTCCATTGTTCGATGTCTCGTCAGCAAAGCCTCAGCCTTTTGTTGGAATTGTTGTGGACTGATTTCTTCTGCACCAACACGTTTTGGAATAATCATCGAACGCCCAGCAACTTCTCGAAACCGCTTCGCAAAAATTTGTGTGTTAATGATGTATCGTTCAATTACTTCGATGTGGTTGTTTGAACGGAATGCTTCGTACAATTGACCGGGGTCGACTTCTTGAGCTGTTCGAATCAGCAAACCATTTTCATCAAAGGACAATTCGATGACACTCACGCCAGAAGTTTCTGCTATTCCTGCCATAAAATAACCAAGTGCAGTATTGAATGCACGTCCCCTACATGTCGTAATCAAGTACGCAGGATGCCCTGTGCCAATGATTTGTTCGATGAGGATACGATTTGCCTCAGGAACCTGGAAGGTATCGATTGTGTGTTCCTCTAGGTGGCGGGCGATTGCATTCGAAACGGGCGTAGAGAGGCCGTATGCATCACGAAGGACGACCCGCGGGTCTTCTTCCCTCCGTAACGAGATCATGCAGTGCCGAATCAACGAGAGAAGCGACGATGACAATTCCCGACTCCTTGACCTTGCTTCACCTGACCACGATGGTACTGTTGGTCTGTAACCGGTGACACTTGAAACATTGACACGAGTTCCTTGAATGTTGGTAACTCGATAGGTGGAACCACCGAGGAGGATGACGTCACCTCCGCGCAAATTCGAAACGAAGGAACCTGAAAGTTGTCCAAGAATCGATCCTTCTGCATTGAAGACAAGGTAGGAATTATCAGGAGCAATGGTTCCAATGTTGGTGTAATAGATCATTCGTGAATAACCTCGTTTTCCGTATGTGTTGTCTTCCCAATCAATCCATACGCGACGCTCTTCCTCTAGCATATCCAATACTTCAATGAAATCATCGTATTCGAAATTTCTATAATTCCAGGCACTGGAGACGATTTCAAAGGCCTCATCAATATCAATTTCATTAATAATCACCAAACCAATGAGGAATTGTGCGACAACATCGAGACAATTTTCTGGGAAGTCAAGACGATCCATATCACCGGATTGAATGGCTGCTTGCAAGGCAGCAAGCTCAATCAAATCATCGACACTGGAAGGTAAAAATCGGGCACGAGGAATACCTCCTACATGGTGTCCAGCACGTCCAATTCGTTGCAGAGCAGTCGCAATGTCGCCAGGCGATCCAAGTTGAATCACCATGTCCACCGTACCAATGTCAATACCCATTTCCAACGATGAGGATGTGACGACAGCCCTAAGGTGGCCATTTTTCAGTTGTTGCTCAACGTTAAGTCGAATCTTTTTATCCATTGAACCATGGTGGCCAGCAACCAATTCACCCAAGCCAAATTCAGGACGTCGGAGTCGCTGAACAAGGGTCTCTGTCATCTTTCGAGTGTTTGCAAAAACCAGTGTCGTTGTGTGTGCTGCGATAAGATCGGCAATGACACTGATGTTTTCATCCAAAACTTTCAGCACAGGTAGATCGCTAAATTTTGGATGAGGCAGTAAAATATCGAGATCGAGCTCTCTTGAACCAGAAACTTTTGCGATGTGGACTTGTTGTCCCTCGCCTCGTGATTCGCGATCATCACTTGCTACCAAATACTCTGCAACGGTTTCAAGAGGTTCCATGGTGGCAGAAATACCGATACGTTGCACGGGTCGTTCGAGGAGTGTGTCAAGATAAGCAAGGGTGAGTGCAAGGTGGACACCACGTTTGGTTGGTACCAGTGAATGCAATTCATCGATAATCATGTATTCAACATCACTTATGATCGGTTGAAACTTTGGTGAAGTAATTGCAATTGCGAGGCTTTCTGGTGTTGTTATGAGAATATGAGGGGGATTTCGAAGCATCTTTTGACGTTCTGATTGCGGTGTATCTCCTGTACGCAATCCAACCCGTATTTCTTGTGCCCGGTCTGGTAAAAAGCGCTCAGAGATTTCATTCAGTGGGCCAATGAGGTTTTTCTGAATATCATTTGCGAGCGCTTTAATTGGAGAAATATACACACAATGAATTCGCTTCTCCAATTTCCCATCAAGTGCTTTCCGTACCAATTGATCGATAATTGTAAGGAAAGCGGTCAATGTTTTTCCCGACCCTGTTGGAGAACACAACAAGAGGTGGCCACCGTCCATAATGGTTGGAATAGCAAGTTTTTGTGGTCGAGTAAAATCAGGAAATTTATCCTTGAACCAATTCCGGACTGGCGGACACAATTTGTCCATCAGAGCATCCGTTTCGGTCGGATGTTCCAGATATGTAATCTCAGGCATATTTTTTTCACCAATCTCAGTGGTTTGGAGGCAAGGTACGATACATATGTATGTTTCGTTTTTCCCTTACGCCCAACCGAGACCCTTTTTGCCCCATCGTTGCACGGTTGCCGTTTCTGGATCTTCCGTTTCGAGCAACAATGGTGATTGTGTTGAAAGAGGGGGCATGAGAATCTCATGGAGTGCTTTTGTAGGACAAGAGCCAATGCATGAAAGACAACCTACGCATTGAGAAGCAACAACAACAACGGGTCGCTTCTTGTGTTTACGTTCTACTGGATTCTCTGTCAATGGGAGAAGTGCTTCAAATGGGCAATGCGGTATGCACAAATCACATCCTGTACAATCCGCCTCGGTAATTGCAACCATGGACTGTCCCATGCGGTATCGTATCTGTTCAGGTTTTTGAATCCAAGCCTTTGTTCCAGAGGTCAAGTTGAAATGCCATCTCCATCAGGAAGAGATGAGGGGATTTCTTGTCCAAAGATGATGCACGCCTTGAACGGTTGCAAGGAATGTTGCGTCAGCGTGGTATCCTTCTGCCTGCATTCGATATGTACGGCGGTGCAAAAGGATTGTACGATTTTGGTCCAGTTGGTGGCCGACTTCGATCTCGATTGAATCAGGTATGGCTCGACCATTGGCTCTCTATGGGTGACATCGTAGAGATTTCTTGCCCAACCGTGACGCCATATGAAGTTCTCGAAGCGAGTGGGCATGTGGGTGAATTTTCAGATTTCATGACTGTTTGCAATCATTGCGAAGAGGCGAGTCGTGCGGATACCCTCTTGGAAGAACATCACCCAAATCCAGATACCTTATCGAAATCAAAATTGCAGGAATTGTTGACCATAAGCAACCCTTCGTGTCCGTCTTGTTCTTCATCCGATTGGAGTGAAATCGTCGCTCAAAATTTGATGTTTTCAACGACGATCGGCGCTGGTTCGTCCGGCCGTCAAGGATTTATGCGGCCGGAGACAGCTCAAGGTATGTTTACCTCGTTCCCATCATTGTATCGACATTTCAGAGAGCGACTTCCGTTCGGTGCTGTGCAGATTGGAAAGGGCTACAGGAATGAAATTTCTCCACGCCAGGGAATGATTCGTCTTCGTGAATTCAATATGGCTGAATTGGAATATTTCATCGATCCCAACCAACCCATCACTCATGATTTCTCCTCATGGATGTCAACTGAGTTTAATCTCATCGATGGTGTTGGTAATACACATCAAATGACACTTGCAACAGCTGTAGAAAAGAACTTGGTTCGACATGCTACGGTTGGTTTTTTCATGGGTAAGACCTATGATTTTCTTACTGGAATCGGTATCGATTCTACTCGTTTACGATTCCGTCAACATGCATCGGATGAGATGGCACATTACGCAACGGACTGTTGGGATGCAGAAATTGAAGGTTCCTATGGTTGGATTGAATGCGTCGGTATTGCCCATCGGGGATGTTATGATTTAGAGGCACACGAAAAAGCGACTGGAAAAACGCTTCGAGCACGACGCGAATTCTCGGAGCCTAAAATTGTCGAAATTGACGGATGGACGATTGACGGCGGGGTTGCAGGGCCTGCCTTTCGTGCTGATGCAGGACAGGTCAAGAGCATCGTTGAAACACTTGATTCAGATGTGAACTTCCCTGTTGACGTTACCCTCTCAGATGGCCGTACATTGACCGTAGAGGCAGAGCACGTTAAGCGAGTTCAGAAGACCGTTAAGGAAACGGGCGAATGGTTCATTCCCCATGTCGTTGAACCTGCATTTGGAATTGACCGAATTTTGTGGCACGTTCTTGATCA
>JAPOIF010000049.1 GCA_029979085.1 Methanobacteriota archaeon
AAGAAGGCTATACTGCAAACCTATCGTTGCCCGATTTGGATGATGAATGGTTACCATTCCTTTGGCTTGATGGTCAAGCGGGTCTCACACAATTGCTTTCTTCACAAGATTCGGAAATTTGCTTGAACGGAGTCGACCAAGCCCTTCCATTCGGTGTTCAATCCATGATTGAGCATGTGATGATCGGAAATACGTCGTTCATGGTCGGGTTTGATACAACCTGGCCTCACATCGTTTCAGCCTCTGAGGAAGGATGGCTTATCGACGAACACCATCCATGGGGCACGCCGTTTGATGTTGGAGGTACGTTGTATCAAGAAAATGCCTCTTCATGCACTGGAAATGAATTCTTGAGCACGCCTCCACGCTCCAATACAACAAACTGGTCTTGGGATTTGAGCATCCGGCCGAAGCAAGCACTACCTTCGGTTGAAGTGGGTGAACGGCTTTATCTGAAACTACCATCGGATTTCTACGTTCACTGCAACCAGCAATCCATCGAAACAACAGAGTTCATTGTTCAACGTGGTCCAGATTTAGTTCTTCATCAGGACAATGAAACCATTCGCCTATGGGACTCGCCGAGGACGGTAAACACCTCTCAACTGGAACTTGCTCTCTACAATAGCAATGATGTGGATGTCGTTTTACGACATTCCACGTTTGGAGATGTTGATTGGGATTTGAGTGCTTTCCCAAGTCAACTTTCCTCTGGTTGGAACAACATCACACTCGATGTTCCTGAATCAATGATCAAGACGTACAAAATCACCCACCAAGACGGGGCTATCCTGATAACGTTCGGAGCTTATTTGGGGGCTGAATCTTGAGAATAGGCATCGTTGGTGCTGGTTCCATTGGTTCTCTCTTCGCAGGTTGCCTCACATCAACACCATGTGACCTTCTTCTGTATGGGCGTGGCCTTCACGCAGCGCATCTTACCGTCGATGGGTTGAAGATTTCAGGTGCGAAGGAAGAAGAGATTTCTTCACAACGATGGGAGGTTCTCCTTGAAGAACAAGATCTGCCAGATTCTGTTCAATCTTCTTGTGATATTGTCCTTCTAACTGGAAAAGCCTCGGCCTTTGAACAGCATGTCGGAGTTGCAAAACATCTTCTTCGTCAAGACGGAATTGTTTGCACGCTTGCGAATGGATTAGGACATGAAGAGCGTCTGGTTCTCGAATTTGGGGCACATCGTGTTCTTGCTGCGACAACGACCCATGGGGCTTATCGTCCAGCTTCAGGCAATGTCCACTGGGCTGGAGTTGGTGAGGTTCACCTTGGTCCATTCATTCACCATCATTCGGAACAATCGGTTCAAACCTTCTTAAAACACCTCGATGATGCAGGACTTCATCCACGCTGGGAAGAAAATGGACGAGCCTTGCTATGGAACAAAATGTTGCTCAATATCGCAATCAATCCAATAGCAGGATTATTGGGTAAAGAGAATGGTGCTTTGCTTGAACCGGCGCTGTTTGAATCTGCGGTCGGCGTTCTTCTCGAAGGCTCAATGATTGCTCGTGCAGAAGGTGTACAACTCGAAGATGATGAACTCCTCAT
Source organism: Methanobacteriota archaeon (assembly GCA_029979085.1). Classification (GTDB taxonomy): domain Archaea; phylum Thermoplasmatota; class Poseidoniia; order Poseidoniales; family Poseidoniaceae; genus MGIIa-L2. Next base: position 1,567 of record JAPOIF010000049.1, read on the forward strand.
CGATCGTTTGAGGCACGTTTTGGAAACAACCAGCAGTAATTATTGCTCAATGTTGCAGGACATCCGTGCAGGACGAGAAACAGAAATCAATTCACTGAATGTAGAAATTTGTCGACGTGGTGAAATGTTGGGGATTCCGACACCGCTCAATCAAGCACTATCATCGATCATTCAACATCTTCGTTGAGATCTTTATTGAAGTGCAGACCTCTGTTCTCGGTACGGCTGATGGCATCTTCAGCAACGAGAATTCCTACGAGAATCATGTTTCTCAATTCAACGATTTCACGAGAAGGTAGACTCGATTTCCAGATGACATCGATCTCCTTTTCGAAAAGACGTAATCGACGAATGGCTCTTTGCAACCGTGAAAAACGCCTTGATACGCCCACTTCAAAACGCATGGTTTGGTTGAGGGCAACTCGGTCGTGAGCAATCGGACCATGCTCTTGGAGTTCATCCAAACCATCCGAGCGCCACCCGGGAGGTGAGCACTTCACTTCATTCAGTTCTTCTTGGATGAGATGAGATGAACATCGGTGTGCAAAAACAACTGCTTCAAGGAGGCTATTGGAGGCAAGTCTGTTTGCTCCATGCATCCCAGTGCAAGCAACTTCTCCAATAGCAAACAATCCTGGAATAGGTTCTCTTGTCTCACCGCTGAGTGCTGAACCAACTTCGTCCACTTCGATACCTCCAACGATGTAATGCGCTGCTGGAGCAACGGGGAGAGGGTCGATTCCGAGTTCAAGCCCATACTTTCTCAATCGCTTTGAAATCATTGGAAAGCGTTCATTCAAGTGCGCTTTGTCCAAATGTTCTGTCACGAGGTAAACATGTGAAGCGCCTGATTCTGCACAACGCTGGTCAATGGATCTGGCCACAACATCTCGGGTTGCCATTGAACCAAGTGGAGAGGCTTCAAGCGTAAATGAAAACGCTCCAGGCTCTGATTCTCCGCTTCGTTTCCAATTTTCATAACCACTCTCATCAAGGAGAACTGCGCCTTCACCTCTCAAGGCTTCAGTGATCAAAAAAGGCCGTTCACCTTCGACCACAAGTGCTGTTGGATGGAACTGAACAAATGCCATGTTGATAATGGAGGCGCCTGTTCTATAGGCCATGGCGATACCGTCTCCTGTGGATACAGATGGGTTTGTGGTCTTCTCCCAAAGTTGACCTGCTCCCCCAGTTGCCAAAATCACAGCATCACCCTCAATGGTCATGACTTGGTTTGTACTTTGATCGAGTGCCCAAACACCGCATACGCCCTTACTCGGGTGTTTGTGTTGGCGTTGAATGAGATCGATTGCAAGTGTATTCGGTCGCATGGTGATGTTCTGATGTTCTTGTGCAGCTGTGGTAAGTGCACGTTCAATTTCTTTCCCTGTAGCATCCTTTGCGTGAAGAATGCGCCTTGATGAATGGCCACCTTCCTGTGCAAGTTGAAATTCACCTTGCTTGTTCCGTTCAAATTCGACCCCTATGGAAAGCAAATCCATGATTCTCTCGCCCGCTTCTTCGACGACCATTCGAACCACTCTTTCATCGCACAATCCATCGCCGGCATCGAGCGTATCTTTGATGTGACCCTCAATTTCTTGCAGATTGGTCTTGTCGAGAATGGCTGCAATTCCTCCCTGAGCCCAATTCGTTGACGAATCCTTTGGCCTTTGTTTGGTGATGATTTCGACTTCGAAACCTTCGTTCGCAAGACGCAAGGCTGCAAAAAGCCCAGCAATGCCTGTGCCGATGATAAGAACACGAGGCATGTACCTCGCAAAGGTTGTTTGTTCTTGATGACATCGGTTGTCCCAGCGATAGGGCTATGTGTTGCGGATTCTAGCGGGCATCATGTTGCGGAGGCTCATTGGCTTACTGGGGCTTGCAACAATTGTGTTCGTTATTGCGAATGCTCATTTTGGAATGGTTGCAGAAAACGTCGTAGAAGGCGCCGGTACCGCGCGCCTTGATGTGCTTCGTCTCGCAGACCCTGGTTGCACCATTCCAGAAATGGAAAAAGAAATTCAAGAAACGGGAACAGCTTTCTGCCTCAGTGAAAAAGGAACATGGGGGACTGCAGATATCCTCCTTCTCTTCTGGGGCATTTTGATTGTGACAGCAGGGCGTTTCCGTATGCCTTCCGACCCCCGTCTTGCAAAACGCATCCGACGCGTCATGTTCACTTCGGGGGCTGTTTTGTTCGGACTTGCAATTCTCGATCGCCTTCAGTGGCTTCCAACCTCTGCGAATTCCGAGAGCATTGCTGATGTTATTCCCTTGCCATTTGATCCTTGGATGGTACAAATCCTCTTCGCAGTTGTTGGTACGCTGTTAATGCGAGGCCCGAAATATGAAATCTCCGAGTTTGAAGAAAATTATCAACGGTTGGAACACAGCCGGGAACAGGAACGCCGTGTACAAGAGGTGTTCAATGAAAAAGCACGATCCATGTCCGCTTCGAGAGAAGGCCTCGCACGCCGTAGTCGCCTGCTTGACCGTGATGCCCACTTGGTTCCATTCCGTACCCGTAACTCGCCGAAGGTTCGAGCGACTTGCCCATTCTGCAAAGGCGGGGGTTGCAAAGAGTGTCGAATGAGCGGTGTTGTTTGAGCAGAACGGCGTTCATTTGAGACCCGAAAAACGAGTTGCTCCGACGCATAATCAACCGATTGTTTAAATGTCCTCGATGTCCGGTGTTTGACCTAAGGTCAATTTCGACCAAACGGGGATTGGGATGTTTCTAAAAGCGTTGGAGATGGAGAACTTCAAATCATTTCGCGGGGAAGTCGTCATTCCTCTCGATCGTGGTTTTTCTGCAATCACTGGACCGAACGGGTCTGGGAAGTCAAATTGCGGGGATGCCATTCAATTCGTTCTCGGTCCAAAATCAACTCGCACCATTCGTGCACAAAACACCAAGCAACTGATTTTCAATGGGGCAGAGGGCTACAAACCTGCTCGAGGTTGTACTGTAACACTCGTTTTTGGGAATCCCGTCCTTTCCAATGGTCGTCGCCGATTGCCCATTGAAAGCGATGAGGTGCGCATGACGCGTTCAATTCGTCTTACAGCCTCAGATAATGTTGTTTCCAGTTACTTGCTTGATGGGGACGAATCCTCTCAGAAATCCTTCCACCGCCTACTCAATGCTGCAAATGCACGCCCAGATGGGTACAACATCGTTCTCCAGGGCGATGTAACTGGCCTTGCCCGAATGACACCAATCGAACGTCGCAAGGTTCTCGATGGTGTGGCTGGCGTCACCTCATACGACGATGAAATCCGGAAAGCGAAGAAGCAAAGGGAAAGCGTTGACTCGTACCTCGAGCGTATTGGGATGCTTGAAGAAGAGCAACAAGCCCGTCTCAAAGAACTTGAACAAGAACGGAAAGTTGCTATGAAGGCTCAGTCCATTACAGATGAACTTCTTCTTTCACGGTCACAACGCTATCAAGCGATGTTTGCAAGTTTGGGCATGGAATTGGAACATCAAATTGCAGAACAATTGCGCTTCGTTGAGGAAGCAACACATTTGGAAGAACAAGTCAAATCGGGGAGCAGAAAACTCGTTGAACTCGATGATCGAATCGGAGAGATCCAGAAACAAATCGACGCCTTACTTGGCGATGAGGGGGATGGTCTTTCACAGGCAATTCATGATTTACGAGTCCAAATCGATCGGGACAAAGATCGAATCGAAGACGCCTCGCAAGCAAATATCGATGACGCCCAAGAACGTGAACAAGTCCTTGAACGCTACCAAGAGGCTGAAACAGCATTAACTGCATTGCTTGAAGAAGTGCAGTCAAGCCAGAGCCAAATGGAAGAAGCGCAACGAATGCTGGATGAAGCCCAGTCTGAGGAAGACAACGTGCGTAACCTTCTCGAGGGTTCTGGCAAGAATCACGCTGAACTCAACCGAGCTTTGAGTGATGCAATCCAAACTCTTGAGAAAGCAAAAGAAGCGGTTGCAGCAGCTCAATCCGATGTTGATCGGACTGCTGCTCAAGCCGAACTTGTTGAAGCAAATCTCGCAAAAGCCCAGGAAGCGGCTGAGGAATCACGCCTCGAACTCGAGGAAAAAGAAGCAGAATTCAAGGAGGCTTCAGCCGGTAAGACGGTTGATCGCTCGTCTCTGACAAAGGAAATACTTGATGCTGAGCGTTCTGAATCCCGTCTCCTTGAGGAATCAGCAGCCGTCGAGAAGAAGATGACCGAAACTGAGCGGCAATTGCGATCTGCTCGAGCTGAATTGGAGAACAAATCGAATTCGAAGGGTATGGCAGGAGGTGCAGCTGCGATCCTTGGAGCGCGAGACCGCGGTGAAATCAAAGGAATCATCGGTACGATTGCCGAATTGTGTGCTCCGATTGATTCCGAGCATGAAACCGCCCTTGCAACAGCATTTGGAGGAGCAATGACATCGGTCGTTGTTGATTCGGATGAGGTTGCTGCGGAAGCCATTCGATGGCTTGCTCAACGAAAAGCAGGACGTGCAACCTTCCTGCCACTCAACAAACTCTCGACCAGCAGGGCTGGTGGAAAGGCTATGATGGTTGCACGAAAGCCAGGAGTCATCGGTTTTGCTTACGAATTGCTTGAGTACGACCCGCGTATTGATACAGCGATAAAATTCGCATTGCGTAACACGCTTATCGTCCAAAACATGGACATTGCTCGCCAAAACATGGGAGGTGTCCGACTTGTCACAATGCGAGGAGATGTCACAGAAGCTGGCGGTGCAATGGTTGGTGGATCTCGTCAACGAATGTCGGTGAGTTTTGGAGGCGGTATCGCTGGAGCCAAAGAAGTTGAACGCTTGAGTGCCGAACTTGACCGACTACGCTTGATGTCCGATACGGTTTCTGCAGCCCTTGCTGACGTTCGCAAAGAACAGCAATCTTTGCGTCAACAAATCAACGAACTTGCCAACGAGGATGGTGCAATTCGAAGAGAAACACTCCGTTCAGAGGTTGCAACATGCAAGAAAGCACATTCCAAGAACATCGGTGAGGTGCAAGCCCTGAAGGAAGATTTGAATCGGCTTGAAGGATTAGCGAGCACACAATTGGAGTCACTCGATGAGGCAGAATCAAAGGTTGCTGATGGAGAAGTACTCCGTGCAAGCGCCCAATCCGCACTTGAGGATGCAAGTCCTCAACACCTCAAAGATCGACTTCACGAATGCACGGTGAAGCGCACACAAGCAGAAGGTATGCGCTCAAACGCAGAGGTTTCCCTCCGCTCCATCTCGGAGCGTAAGTCATTGCTTACTTCAACAGTAGCAAGCGAAAAAGAGCGCTTGAGTCAAATTGATCGAGCCGTATCTGAGCGCACTGAGAATGTTGCTACATTGAAGCGAAATGTTGAACAAAACGAATCCGTTCTTGCAGAGAAAGAAGCCGAACGATCACAATTCCTTGAGGAGAACAAAGGCCTTGAGGATGAACGTATCGAGTTGGTTGAAGAACGAGCAGGTCTGAACTCGACATTGACACAAAAAGCCAATCAAGCACGAAGCCATCGAACACTTTCAACAGAATTGGAACGAACGATCCAAGCAAAGCGGAAGGAATTGTTCGATGTTGAAATGGAGATGGGCTCCATCGGAATCCAGGCAGCAGAGGATGGAGCAGTTCTGGACTCAGTCGCAGATATCGATCGGCGAATCCGCCGCTTGGAACGCCGCCTCGAGGAATTTGGGGCAGTCAATATGCGGGCTATCGAACAATACGATGCTGTTGAACAACGACTTGCCGAAATGGAAGGTGACTTCAAGAAACTCCAAGAGCGAAAGAAGCATTTGATCGATGTCGCTGAACGACTCGAGGAGCAACGTAAGGTTCGCTTACTCGACGTTCTTGAGAAGGTCAATGAGAATTTCAAGAAAGTCTACAAATCACTCAGCAATGGTGGTCGAGGAGAACTCTATCTCGAGAACAAGGAAGAACCGTTCAAGGGTGGTTTGGAACTATGGGCGCAACCAAAAGGAAAGTCCTCGAATGTTACCCGCCATCAATTGTCTGGTGGAGAACAATCTGTGGCAGCGCTAGCCCTTATCTTCGCTATTCAGGATTATGACCCAAGTCCATTCTACTACTTTGATGAAGTCGATCAGAACCTTGACAGTGTCAATGCTGAATGCATTGCTAAGATGTGCAGGGAACGAAGCAAAGCAGCACAGTTCATTATGGTCACATTACGAAAGGTCTCCCTACAGTTGGCCGATCACCACATTGGAATTACGCATGGAGGCGATGGATGCAGCCGTCGAATCATTGACTTTGACCAGGAACAAGCCATCGCACTTGGCGAACAAGCACTCAAGGAAGCAGAATCTGCAGCAGCGAAGAACGAACAACGTGCAAAGGAAGAGCGAGAAACACTTGCGGAGATGCCTCGTGTACCCGATGCCCTTCCAGCACCGCAAAGCCTTGGAGGGCTTCTCAAACATATGCAAGAAGATGAAAGCATGACCGCATTGGCTGAGCGAACGGCTGAGACCAATGAGGATATTGAGGAGCGTTCTGCACTCGCAAGTGCTGTTTCTGAATTGAACGCAGAGATGGATGTAGAACAAGAAGAATCCATCGAACTGGACGAATGAGGTGGTCGGATTGATTCAGCAAGGACTCGATCAGTGGTTTTTACGCCAGGATGTGATCGATCAACTCTTGCAAAGTGGAGACGATGACCTTGAAGGAATCAATGCCTATGCTGATAGGATTCTCATGATCGCCCAAACTGAGGAAGCAGAGCATCAAACCCTTGACGATCCATTCGATCGAAGTGTTGCGCTCGTTCTATCGCTCGTCAGTAGTGAAGGCTTGGATGCATGGAACATTGACCTGACATCCTTCCTTCGCCAATTCACGAAGCGCGTGAAATCCCAAGCTAGTGATCTCGATTTGCCTGCATGTGGCCGTCTGATTCGAATGGCATGGGAGGTTCTCAACTATCAAGCAGCGCACCTCTTTGACCGTATTCAATACCATGACGACGGTGATGATTGGGATGCGAGCTTCGACTTTGGATGGGAGGCAGAATACGACGACCATGAGTTCCATTTCACAAACACAGTTCTGCAAGGTGGCGCAGATGATGTTCTCGAGACTCTCTTTGATGAACGGGTTCGACGAGAAGAGGGGCGGCCAGTGACGCTAGGTGAACTGCTTTCTGCCCTCAAAGATGCTGCGGATGATGCTGATGCACTGAAGTTGCGAGAAAAGAATCGGATTGCACATGCCATCGAAGTTGAGGAAATGATTTCCAACGTGGGCGGCCGAATGCACAATGAAGACCTTGATGGAGATATTGAGCGATGTTGGAATGCGTTACGACAGACAACAAAAGCCATGCAATCAAACAATGTGCCTCTCAAATCCGTAATCTCAACCCTGGTTCCAATTCTTGAATCTACATTCGGATCCATTCCTGAAGGTTATGATGACGATGCGCGCGTGAGTTCGTTCATCGCTGGATTGTTCCTTACTCACAAAGGTTTGGCATCGATTACGCAAGGAAACAATCTTGATGATGCCATCATGATCGAAGATTTGTGGCCTCACTTGGCATCCTTCGAGGATGTACTTGCAGCAACGCTTGAGGCTGACGAAGAGGCTCAGGTAGCACGTGAAGAATCTAAGACAGGCTCCGTTTTGCATGCAGAACGCCTGCAAGAGCGCGCAGAGAAAGCACGCCTTGCTGAAGAGAAGGCAAAACAAAAACTTGAGCAAGAACAGGAAGAAACCTCCCCTGATTTCGATGAGCATGAGTGGTTGGTTGAGTAGGTGATTGCATGTCAGAACTGGAATTAGAAACGCTTCTTGAGGCAATATTGTTTGGTTCAGGTAAGTCGCTTTCGGTCAAAGAACTCTCAGAATCACTCGGTTACGATGAAGAAGAAGTTTCTGAGGCATTAACCTCTTTGCAAGGAACTCTCAAGCGACGACGTGGTGGTGCTTTGCGAATTGTTGAGATTGGTGGGAAATGGGCGATGGAAGTACGGCCGAATGTAGCCGATCACCTTCCAAAGGAAACGAAGACAGAAATGCCGAAGAAACTCCTCAAAGCGGCTGCTTTGATCGCTTATCACCAGCCAATGCCTCAATCACGTTTGGTTGAACTTCTTGGGCAGAAAGCCTATGATTACGTCCGTGAACTTTCCCAATATGGCATGATTATGCGTCGACGTGATGGAAATACGAGACGTTTGACGACAACAAGACGATTTTCCGAAGCTTTTGGTTGCCCACATACGGATTTAAGAAAAGTGCGTAAATGGTTTAGAGAACAAGTGACTGAAGCAGGCTTATTCGATGGAATGGATTCTGAAGCACTCAAAGAAATTGGAGAGGATGGCCTAATTCAAGCCACATTACCTCTTGAAGAAGAATGATTACTTCCTCAACGCTTCAAGAATTTCAGCAACTCTTGTTTGTGTTTTTGGACCTTCTTCAGAGATCAGTTGTTGTGCAACACGTTCGATTTCATCTCCGATTGCACCCGCACTTACTGCCATGTTCTTTGCATGCAATCGCATGTGCCCTTTCTGAATACCACTTGTAGCGAGTGCACGCAATGCGCCCAGATTCTGTGCAAGGCCTGCAGCAGCCATGACAGAGGCTAATTCTTGGGCGGATTCAACACCGAGAATCTCAAGATTTGCTCGTGCTACGGGATGAACTTTTGATGCGCCTCCAACAATGCCAACTGCCATTGGTGTCTCGATGGTGCCAACAAGGTTGCCTTTTGCGTCCTTCTCCCAATGTGTCATTGAACCATATCGTCCTTGATGGTAAGCAACGTAGGCATGGCAACCTGCCTCTATTGCACGCCAATCCTGGCCACAGGCGACAGCAACGGCAGAAATGCCGTTCATCACGCCCTTGTTGTGTGTAGCCGCTCTGTATGGGTCTGCCATGGCAAAGTGATGCGCTTCAAGTATGCCTTCGATGATGGAAACTCCATCGCTTCGATCCCCTGAATTACTCATCTCTTCTGGGGTAAATGTGGCAGAAACTCGAGCAAGTCGTTGCGTTGCTAGGTTTGACAGAATTCTCAATAAAGAGCGTCCTGATGTGATGGTTTCCAACTCAGGTGCAAGTAGTTCTGCCATCGTGTTCACTGCATTTGCACCCATTGCATCTCGACAGTCAACGTGGATGTGAACGATGAGCATCGGGCCTGAAAGCGTCTCAAGTGAACGAGTTGTTATGTTCTTACATCCTCCTCCAAGCCGAATCATGGTCGATGGCAAACTGTTTGCTAAATCCATCAATTCGACTTTACTTTCCTCAATCTGTTCGATGGCTCGTGTATGGTCGTCAACATCCAGGAGTTGAATTTGGGCAATCATCATTGGAGCATCATTGTTGGAAGTAAATCCTCCCATTGCATGACAACGTTTCGCCATATTCGATGCAGCGGCAACTACGCTCGATTCTTCAAGGCAAAAGGGGATGACGTAGTGCTTTTCATCGATAATGAAGTTCGTAGCCACGCCAACTGGGAGGGACATGGTTCCAATGACATTCTCAATCATTCGATCTGCTGAGGCATCGTTTAACTCTCCATTCGCCGCTAACGCAGCGACATGTTCCTCGCTTAGGCTTGCAAGTTCTGCAATCATCTGTCTGCGCTCTTCGACATCGAGCTTGTAGAAACCTTTCAGCCGGCTATTGTCCACGGGCATGCTGTCTCCTCACTCCTAGCGAGGAATGTGGGTTCCATGAAACAATCGGAACAAATTAACGGGTTTAACGCTTAAACTAACGCGTTATTTTTGCGTTAATGATGTGTTAATACGGCCGTGTTCCATCTCATGGCACTTTGATTAACGTCTCATAACACGTTTGCAAAACACCGTTCCTCCGTGAAATATCATATACTTGGTCAAAGTTGCTCGGTCATGCATGGAAATACTGTCGACTTTGGCTTTCCATCATTGAGTGAAGATCCTTTCTCGTCGAGTCCACTTGAGAAGGATGAATTCGATTTGTTGGTTGGTAGGCATTCGATGTTTGACGAACTCGAACGTAAAATCACGTTCAAATCGGCAAACAGGATATTGCTTGTTGGCGAATTTGGTTCAGGAAAAACCTCCTTCATGCAATGCTTGAGTGCCAGAACGAATTTGCATTTGAACATCAATAGGATTGCATTCTCGGAACCTGGAGTCGAGTTGCTGAAAGACATGTACGCACAATTAATCGATAATTCACCCCCACATGATTACCAAAAACTGAGCAAAGAATTACGACGAATGATTCACGATTCACGCCAGATGCTTCCACTGATCACCATCGATGCTGATATGGCAGATTTCACCTCATTGGAAACGTGCCTTCGTTCGTCACTCCACTTCTTCGAGAGTCTACCTGC